>NZ_JBHXQY010000105.1:0-23054 GCF_042716955.1 Nocardiopsis sp. NPDC058631
GCGCCCCTCGAACTCCACCCGGCCCCGGGTGGGCTCCAACAGACGCATCACCATCCGCGACAACGTGCTCTTACCCGAACCGGACTCCCCCACGATCCCCAGCGTCTCCCCCTGGTAAAGATCGAAGGACACACCCTTGACCGCCCAGAAGTCCGTGGACTTGCCCCAGGTGCCGCCGCGCACCTTGAAGCGCTGCGCGACGTCCTCGACCCGCAGCAGCGGCTCGCCGGTGTTGTCCCCGGTGCCGCTCACGGGGGGAACGAAGGCCTCGAACTCGCCGGGCCCGGTGACCGAGCCGGTGCGCTGTTCCTTCTCGATCCGGTCCGCCCGGTCCTGGGCGCGCCGCTGGGCGCGGGAGACCTCCACGCGCGGCACCGCCGCCAGCAGCCCCTGGGTGTAGGGGTGTTCGGGGGCGGACAGGACCCGGCGCACGTCACCGCGCTCCACGGCCACGCCGTGGCGCATCACCACGACCTCGTCCACCGAGCCGGCCACCACGGCCAGGTCGTGCGAGACCAGGATCAGTCCCATGTCCAGGTCGCGCCGCAGCTCGTCCAACAGGTCGAGGATGCGGGCCTGCACCGTCACGTCCAGGGCGGTGGTCGGCTCGTCCGCGAGCAGCACCCTGGGGTCGCACATCAGCCCCATGGCGATGACCACGCGCTGGCGCATGCCGCCGGAGAACTCGTGCGGGTAGGAGTTGATCCGCTTGGCCGGGTCGGGGATGCCCACCCGGTCCAGGGACTCGATCGCCCGCTTGACCGCCGCGGACTTGGAGGCCTTCGGGTGGTGGATCCGGTAGGCCTCGACGAGCTGGTTGCCGATCGTGTACTGCGGGTGCAGCGACTGCATCGGGTCCTGGAACACCATGGCGATGTCGTTGCCGCGCATGCGCCGCAGCTGCTTGTCCGAGGCCGAGACCACGTCCTGGCCCACGACCTCGATCGCACCGGTGATACGCGCCCGGCTGCCCCGGTGCAGGCCCATCAGCGCCAGCGAGGTCACGCTCTTACCCGAACCGGACTCGCCCACGATGCCGAGGGCGCCGCCGGCGGGCACCTCGAAGGACAATCCGTTCACCGCCTGGACGTCGCCGTCCATGGTCGGGAACGTCACCCTCAGGTCGTCCACGCGGACGACGGGCTCGGTCGAGGCCATGTCACATTCCTTCATTAGAGCTGGTCTGGTCGGACGCTGTCGCGTGTTACTGCGCGATCCGCACCCGCGGGTCGACGATCGGGTACAGCAGGTCGACGATCAGGTTGCAGATGACGATGAAGACGGCTCCCAGCAGGGTCACGCCCAGGATGACCGGAAGGTCCTTCGACACGATCGAGTCGATCGCGTACGCGCCGACGCCGTTGAGCGAGAACACCTTCTCGGTGAGGATCGCGCCACCGAGGACCATGCCGATGTCCAGGCCCAGAATGGTGACGATGGGGGTCAGCGTCGGACGCAGCGCGTGCTTGAAGATCACGCGTCCCTCGCTGAGCCCCTTGGCGCGGGCGGTGCGGATGTAGTCCTCGCCGAGGGTCTCCAACATGCCCGCCCGGGTCTGCCGCGCATACTGGGCAGCGTGCAGGAACGCCAGGGTCACCCAGGGCAGGAACATGACCTGGAACCAGGCGATCGGGTCCTCGGCGAAGGGGACGTACCGCGAGACGGGGAACAGCTCCCACTCGTGCACGAGGAAGGACAGCGCCAGCAGACCGGTGAAGTAGATGGGGAGGGAGACGCCGATGAGGGCGGTTCCCATGGCCAGGCGGTCGAACAGGCTGCCCTTCTTGACAGCGGACAGGACGCCGACGGCCACGCCGCCGATGACCCATATGACGGCCGCACCCAGCCCCAGGGAGAGGGTGACGGGCAGGCGGTCGAGCAGCTGCGGCAGGACCGGGGTGTTCGTGGTGAAGGAGTAGCCGAGGCAGGGCGCGGCGCACTCGACCGTCTCCCGGCCGAAGGTGAACTCCTGGCCGAACACGAGGCTGCGGACGAACTCCAGGAACTGGACCGCGACGGGCTGGTCGAGGCCGAGGCGTTCCACGGTGGCGTCGAGCGCCTCCGGGGTGGGCGCCTTGCCCACGTACATCGCCGCCATACCGTGCGGCGTGACGCCGGCCCAGCGGGGCAGGACGTAGAAGATCCAGAAGGTGACCGCCGTGACGACGGCGAGTAGCAAGAGTCCCGCACCCAGGCGGCGGAGAATATAGTTCAGCATCGCGGTCAGCGGCGGGGTCTCACGGGGCCGTGGACCCCGCCGCTTTCACCTGCCTTCTCGTACTAGTTCAGGCCGGTAGTGGGGCTAGCCCCGGTCCACGCCCAGCGCCATGAAGTCGTACATCATGTACGCCGGCTGGTAGTAGGCGTTGGTGAGCTCGTCGGAGCGGTAGATCAGCGTCTTGTCGAAGACGACCGGCAGGATCGCGGCGTTCTCCATGACGAGGGTGTCGATCTGCGCGTAGATCGCGGCGCGCTCCTCGGGGTCCTCGGTCTCGAGGGCGTCGTCCCAGAGGCCGTTGACCTCGGGGTCGTCGAGCTCGGAGGTGTTGAAGTTGCCGGTCTCCATGATCGCGTCGCCGTGCGTGATCTTGGAGGCGAAGCCGTAGCCGGTCGGCCAGTCCGGGCCCCAGCCCGAGACGCTCAGGCCGATGTCGTTCTCACGGACGTAGTCCTGGGAACCGGCGTACTGACCGAAGAAGTCCGCGGACGGGAAGCTCTTGATCTCGGCCTCGATGCCCACGCGGGCCAGGGACTCCTGGAGTGCCTCGGCCGTCTGGACGTCCTTCTCGCGCTCGACGCGGACGGCGATGTTGGTCTTGAAGCCGTCGGCCTCGCCGCACTCCTCCAGCTTGGCCTCGGCGGCCTCAAGGTCACCCTTGTTGTCCGTGGAGGGGTAGAGGTCCGACTCGGGGTCCGAGCCGGGGATCGCCGGCGGGAGCAGGTTGGTGGCGAGGTCGCCACCGGTCGCGCCGCCCCAGGCGCGCCACATGCTGTCGCGGTCGGCGGCGTACATGATCGCCTGGCGGCAGGCCACGTCCTCGATGATCGGGGTGTGGATGTTCACGTAGCGCAGGGCGCCCGAGTACGGGTTGTCCAGGTTGCCCTGGGCGCTCTCGTCGTCGACCAGGCGGGTGTTCATCGCCGGGCCGACGCCGATGCCGGCGAGGTCGACGTCGATCTCACCGTTGACCAGGCGCTCGTCGATCTCGTCCTGGCTGACACCGATCTCGACCTCGATGCGGTCCGGCAGGGCCGGGCGCACGGCGTCGGTCTCGGAGTCCCAGTGCTCGTTGCGGGTCAGGTTCAGCTTGACACCGGGCTCGTAGTCGCCGTCGAACTTGTACGGGCCGGACGAGACGACGTGCTCCTGGTAGAGCTCACCGCGGTCGGCGTCGACCGGCACGGGGGCGGTCTGCGGCTGGGTCAGCACGTTCGGGAACTCGGAGAAGGGGGCCTTGAGGTGGAAGACCAGGGTGTGGTCGTCCGGGGTCTCGATGGAGTCGAAGCCCGCGAGCGGGTCCGAGCCCTCGTAGACGTTGTGGTCGGCCTGGTCCAGGTGCGACTTGAAGTACTGCGGGCCCTCGCTGAACACGCCGCCGTTGAAGTTGGCGCGGGCGATGCCGTACTTGATGTCCTGGGCCGTGATCTCAGTGCCGTCCTCGTACTTGAGGCCTTCCTGGATCTGGATCGTCCACTCGGTGAAGTCGTCGTTGGCCTCGGGCAGGTTCGTGGCCATGTCGGGGATCAGCTCGGTGGCGGCATCGCCCGGCTCCGGGTTGAAGGCCAGGAGCGTACGCGCGTAGTAACGGGAGAAGTTCCAGTTGAACGCGTAGTAGGTGTTGGCCGGGTCGGTGGAGTCGAAGTCGCCGGCGATGGCGTACTTCAGGGTGCCGCCGGTGACCTCGGACGGGTTGACGACCTCGGTGGAACCGAGGTCGAAGGTGCCCGATCCGGAGCCGTCTCCGGTCTCGGAGGAGCCTCCGCCGCAGGCGGACAGGAGGAGGGCCGCCGACGCGCCGAGCGCGACGAAGCCTAGGGTTCGTTTCCTCAAGAAAGTACCTCTCATGCGAACCTGATGTGGGGATGGTGTGGACCCGCGGGTTGATCCACGCCCGCACGGGGTGGGGCGGGTGCCCGCCCTGTGCGAGCGAGGATCAGTCGGAGGTCTTGGGGTCGAACGCGTCGCGGAGGCCGTCACCGAAGAGGTTGAACGCGAGCACCGTGACGAAGATGGCCAGGCCCGGGAAGACGATGAAGTAGGGCGCCGTCTGGTAGAAGGGCACCGCTTCGGAGAGCATCTTTCCCCAGCTGGGCGTAGGCGGGTTGATGCCGACGCCGAGGAAGCTCAGGGCCGCCTCGAAGAGGATGTTCGTGGGGATCAGCAGCGTCGCGTAGACGACGATCGGCGTGACCAGGTTCGGCAGGATCTCCCGGAAGAGGATGTGCCGGTTGCTGGCGCCCAGGCTGCGGGCGGCCTCCACGAACTCGCGTTCGCGCAGGGAGAGCGTCTGCCCGCGAACGATGCGCGCGATGTAGGGCCAGTTGAAGAACCCGATGATGAACACGATGACACCGATGCGCAGCCCATTGCCCTGCAGGCCGAGGACTCCTTCGGGGATGACGCCGACGAGGGCGATCGCGAAGAGCATCAGGGGGAAGGCCAGGAAGATGTCCATGGCCCGGCTGATGACGGTGTCGACCCAGCCGCCGAGGTAGCCGGCGAGGATGCCGAGGAAGGTTCCGAGGGCGACGCAGACGAGCGTGGCGAGGAAGGCGACCAGCAGGGAGATCTGCGCGCCGTAGAGGATGCGGCTGAACAGGTCGCGTCCGGTGGTCGGCTCGACGCCGAGCAGGTGGTCGCCGCTGAGGCCGCCCCAGCGGTCGACGCCGAGTTCGGGGTTCTCGGGGTCGATGTAGGGGACTCGCCGCATGGGGTCGATCAGGTCCTGGTGGAACTGGGTGGGCGGGTGCCCGAGCAGCTTGACCAGGAGGGGCGCGAACACCGCGGCGAGGATGAGCAGTACCACGACGACGCCGGAGATCATCGCGACCTTGTCACGTCGCAGCCGCTGCCAGGCGATCTGCCGCAGAGACCGGTTCTCGGCGTCGCTGCGCCCTGCGGGGGCCGTCACTGCGACGTCCACAGCGTCGGACTGCTCAGCCGACTCAGGGACATGCGAGGGCGCGCTCATCAGGCCACCACTCTCCACTCATACGCTTCTGGCCGAGGGGAACGCGCAGATCCCACACGTGAGACTTCCGGGGGTTGACCCGTCGGGGTCTCACAGTGGGGCCGGCCGGTTCTCGACGCTGGCTGGCGTGGGCGCTGGTCCGCGTGGCGGGTGGGTGACCCGCCCTCGCTGACTCTGGTCGACGGGAGGTGCCTCTTCAGTGAGAAGTTGGGCACATCCGGGGACCGTCACGCCCGGGCTGTTACACAGCGACAAACCTACTCGCCCTTTGCGCGCCTATCGTCCAATATCTGACCATGTATCTAAATCGTGACAAACCCTGCCAAAAAACCTATATAACAACAAATGTTGACAGAGTTCGCATTCATCCGATGACCAGCCGCGAGCTGGGACGATGCGGGTCCAGCGCGACCCCAACGATACGTCCGCCTATGACCGCTTTCACCCAAAGAGCGCGCACACTATGGCAAGTGCTATGCGTCGAAGAGTGATGATCCGAATGCTCAAAGCGATGACACGGCCGTCGTGACGAGGTCGTCATCGCCTCGCAAACCGGGGAGCCGCCACGCTCCGCAACCGGAGGTGCTCGCCCCCGACGGTGCCGTGCCCGCCCCGCGAACCGCCCTGGAGGCAGGACCCGTGGCCACGGCGCGGACTCCGGACACAGCGGTCGGCCCCGCGCCCTGGGGAAGAGGGCGCGGGGCCGGCGGGAAGCGGGGAATCCCTAATCGATCCCGCGCTTGCGCAGCAGGTCCTCGATGTCGCCGAGGTCGGAGAGGTCGTCGGCGGCGGACTTCTTGGAGGGCGCCCCCACCTGGCCGGCTGCGGGTTTGCCCGCAGCCGCGGCACCCTGCCCTCCGCCTGCCTTCGGCTCCTTGGGCGCCTTCCCCCTGGGCTGGGTGCCCACGCCGCGGGCCGCCATGATGCCGGAGACCACGTAGAGGACCACCGCCACACCCGCCAGGGCCACGCCCGCCCACACGGCCGGGTTGAACAGCAGCCCGACGAGGATGCCGACAATGCTCATGACGAACTGCCAGATGGCGTTCATCAGCCCGATCAGACCGGCGACCAGCGGAAGCAGCGACCACGCCACCCCGCGCAGACCACGGGCGGCGCCCCTCGCGCGCCACACGACGAAGGAGATCACCAGCCCCACCAGGGTGAGGCCGCCTCCCAGGATCAAACCGGTCATCCACGTCAGATTCTCAGGCATGAGCCCAGTCTCCCATTCGGCGCCGGAACGCACATCCGGTCGATCCCTTAGGGCGTGCCCCCGATCCGGCGCCCGCGACGGGGGCCCTTCCCCCACGTTACCCGTGTGTCACGGGGACGGAGGAAGGGCCCGACCGCGGTCCCGGCGGGCGGCGCACCGAGACGGGAACGGGCGTCGGACGGAGCCGTCGACCCCGGCACCGGGCGCTCCGGGGCATGGCGGTGCCGCCCGGGCCGGAGCGGAGGGGGGCGGTCAGCGGTCGGCGACCAGCGACTCCAACCAGTCCAGGTCCACGCCCACGAGGCTGTCCCGGAAGACCACGCCCTCGCGCGGCGGGATCTCCACGTGGTTGGGCACCGCGACCGTGACGCACCCTGCGTCGGCTGCCGAGGCCACGCCCACCACCGAGTCCTCGAAGGCGACACAGCGCTCGGGGTCCACCCCCAGACGACGGGCTGCCCGGAGGTAGGGGTCGGGGTGCGGCTTGTTGGCCTCGACCTCGTCACCGGCCACGGAGTCGTCGAAACTGTCGAGACCGATCCCGCCGATCGCGGTGTGGATGAGCTGCCGTTCGGTGGAGGTCACCAGGACCACTGGCACACCGGCCCGCGACAGCATGTCGACCAGCTCCTTGGCCCCCGGGCGCAGCTGCGCCCCGTCCGCGAGCTTGTCCCTGAACTTCTCGTAGAGCAGGTCGGCGACCTGGCGCGGGGTGAGGTGGTCGGCTCCGGTCAGGCCGATGATGTAGCGGCCCACGGGCTCGGCTGCGTTGCCGACGTTGGCCCCGTGGTCCTTCTCGGTCCACACCCCGCCCAGCTCCGCGACCAGCTCGGCCTCGGCCTCCCCCCACAGGTGCTCGCTCTCGATGAGGGTGCCGTCCATGTCCAGCAGCACGGCCTGGAGCCGTCTGCCGGTCCCGGCGTCGGAGGTGTCACGGGTCAGCGTGCTCGGTTCACTCATGCGTTCGGCGGCGCACCCCGGCACCCGGCCGGAAGGAGCGCCGCACTCTCCCCTCGTGTGTGATGGGTTCCCCGCCCGCCCGCGGGGCGCCCTGCCGCCATCGTGCTGGAGCCAGGGCGCCCGCGCCGTGAAGAGGACCTGTCGGCGTCCTTTCCACAGTACGAACACTCGGGCGGGGGCGGGGGGAGAGCTCGCCCACAGTCCGCCCCCTGACAGGGGCGCGGCCCCGCCCCCCGGTGGGGGACGGGGCCGCGCGGGAGCGGATCAGACGTTGAAGTACGTCGCCTCCGGGTGGTGGATGACGATCGCGTCGGTGGCCTGCTCCGGCACCAGCTGGAACTCCTCCGACAGGGTCACGCCCACCCGCTCGGGCGCCAGCAGGCGCACGATCTTGGCCCGGTCCTCCAGGTCGGGGCAGGCCCCGTACCCGAGGGAGAAGCGGGCGCCCCGGTAGCCGAGCTTGAAGAACGCGTCCAGCTCGGCGGGGTCCTCGCCGCCGAAGCCCAGCTCGGCGCGGACCCGCGTGTGCCAGTACTCCGCGAGCGCCTCGGTGAGCTGCACCGACAGGCCGTGCAGCTCCAGGTAGTCGCGGTAGGCGTTCTTCTCGAACAGCTCCGCGGTGGCGCGGCTGATCGCCGCACCGACGGTCACCACCTGGAAGGACACCACGTCCAGCTCCCCCGACTCCTTGGGCCGGAAGAAGTCGGACAGGCACAGGTGGCGGTCGCGGCGCTGGCGCGGGAACGTGAAGCGCGTGCGCTCGGTGCGCCCGTCGTCGTCCAGGACGACCAGGTCGTCGCCCTCGCTGTAGCAGGGGTAGTGGCCGTGCACCACGGCCGCCTCCAGCAGACCGTCGGTCTGGATACGGTCGAGCCACATCCGCATGCGCGGTCGGCCCTCGGTCTCCACGAGTTCCTCGTAGGAGGGACCCTCGCCGCCGCGGGCGGCCTTGAGCCCCCACTGGCCCATGAAGGTGGCGCGCTCGTCCAGGAACGCGGCGTACTCGGCCAGCGGGATGCCCTTGCTGATCCGGTCACCCCAGAACGGCGGGACGGGCACCGCGTTGGTGGTCGACACGTCGCTGCGGGCGGGCATCTCCTCGGGCTCGGTCACCTTGAGCTTGGCACCCGTCTTGACGCGGCGCTGGCGCAGCGCGGGCAGTGTGGCGCCCTCCTCACCGCGCTTGACCGCCATGAAGGCGTCCATCAGGCGCAGGCCCTCGAAGGCGTCCTTGGCGTAGCGCACCTCGCCGTCGAAGGTCTCGGCCAGGTCCTGTTCCACGTAGGAGCGGGTGAGCGCGGCACCGCCCAGGAGGACGGGGAAGCGCTCGGAGATGCCCCGGGAGTTCATCTCCTCCAGGTTCTCCCGCATGATCACCGTGGACTTGACCAGCAGCCCCGACATACCGATGACGTCGGCGCGCTCGGTCTCGGCCGCCTCCAGGATCGCCGACACCGGCTGCTTGATGCCGATGTTGACGACGTCGTAGCCGTTGTTGGACAAGATGATGTCGACGAGGTTCTTGCCGATGTCGTGGACGTCGCCCTTGACGGTGGCCAGGACGATGCGGCCCTTGCCGTCGTCGTCGGTCTTGTCCATGTGCGGTTCGAGGAAGGCGACCGCGTTCTTCATGACCTCGGCGGACTTGAGGACGAACGGAAGCTGCATCTGGCCGGAGCCGAACAGCTCGCCGACGGTCTTCATACCGGAGAGGAGGGTGTCGTTGACGATGGCCAGCGCGGGCCTCTCCCGGAGCGCCTCCTCCAGGTCGGCCTCGATGCCGGTGAGCTCACCGTCGATGATGCGACGCTCCAGCCGCTCCCACAGGGGCAGCGCGGCCAGTTCCTCGGCGCGGGAGGCCCGCATGGACTTGGCGTCCACGCCCTGGAACATGTCCATGAAGGTGGAGAGCGGGTCGTAGTCGCCCTCGCGCCGGTCGTAGATGAGGTCGAGGGCGACCTTGCGCTGCTCCTCGGGGATCTGGTTGGTCGGCACGATCTTGGAGGCGTGCACGATCGCCGAGTCGAGCCCCGCCTGGACCGCCTCGTGCAGGAACACCGAGTTCAGCACGATGCGAGCGGCCGGGTTGACGCCGAAGGAGAGGTTGGACAGGCCCAGGGTGGTCTGCACGTCGGGGTAGCGGCGCTTGAGCTCGCGGATCGCCTCCAGCGTCTCGATGCCGTCCCTGCGTGTCTCCTCCTGCCCCGTGGTGATGGGGAAGGTGAGGCAGTCGATGACGATGTCGCCGGTGTGCAGACCCCAGTCGCCGGTGATCTCGTCGATGAGGCGGCTGGCGACCCGGACCTTCCACTCGGCGGTGCGGGCCTGACCCTCCTCGTCGATGCACAGGCCGACGACGGCGGCGCCGTGCTCCTTGACCAGCGCCATGATGCGCTGGAAGCGCGAGTCGGGCCCGTCACCGTCCTCGTAGTTGACGGAGTTGATGACCGCGCGGCCTCCCAGGGCCTCCAGGCCGGCCTCCAGGACGGGGGGCTCGGTGGAGTCCAGCATGATCGGGAGGGTGGAGGAGGTGGCGAAGCGGGAGGCGAGCTCGCGCATGTCGCTGACCCCGTCGCGGCCCACGTAGTCGATGTTGAGGTCGAGCAGGTGGGCGCCGTCGCGGATCTGGTCGCGCGCGATCTCCACGCAGTCGTCCCAGCGCTCGTCCAGCATCGCCTCGCGGAACTTCTTGGACCCGTTGGCGTTGGTGCGCTCGCCGACCGCGAGGTAGCTGGCGTCCTGCCGGAAGGGCACGCTCTGGTAGAGCGAGGAGGCCGAGGGCTCCACGAACGGTTTGCGGTTCTTGATGCCGCGGCCCTGGACGCGCTCCACGACCTGGCGCAGGTGCTCGGGGGTGGTGCCGCAGCACCCCCCGGCCAGGCTCAGCCCGAACTCGGAGGTGAAGCTGTCGTGGGCGTCGGCCAACTCCCCCGGGGACAGCGGGTAGACGGCCCCGTTGGCACCCAGCTCGGGCAGGCCCGCGTTGGGCATGCAGGAGATGGGAATGCGGGAGTGGTGCGAGAGGTAGCGCAGGTGCTCGCTCATCTCGGCGGGGCCGGTGGCGCAGTTGAGCCCGATGACGTCGATGCCCAGGGGTTCGAGGGAGGTCAGCGCGGCGCCGATCTCCGAGCCGAGCAGCATCGTGCCCGTGGTCTCGATGGTCACCTGGGCGATGATCGGGACGTCCTTGCCCAGGGCCTTGCGAGCACGCTGGGCTGCCACCACGGCGGCCTTGACCTGGAGCAGGTCCTGGCAGGTCTCGATGAGGATGGCGTCGGCGCCGCCGTCGATGAGGCCTCGGTGGCACTGCTCGTAGTAGTCCCTCAGGAGGGAGTAGGGGGCGTGGCCCAGGGTCGGCAACTTGGTGCCGGGGCCCACGGAGCCCAGGACGTAGCGGGGTTGGTCGGGGGTGGAGTAGGCGTCGGCGGCCTCGCGGGCCACACGTGCTCCGGCCTCCGCGATCTCGTAGGTCCTCTCCTCGATGCCGTACTCGGCCAGGCCCGAGAAGTTGGCGGAGAAGGTGTTGGTCTCGATGGCGTCCGAACCCACGGCAAGAAAGGCGGCATGGGTGTCGCGGACGATGTCGGGACGGGTGACGTTGAGGATGTCGTTGCATCCCTCGTGGCCCTCGAACTGGTCGAGGTCGAGGTCGTGGGCCTGGAGCATGGTGCCCATCGCTCCGTCCGCCACGAGAACGCGTCGGGACAGTGCTTCACGGAAGGTGAGGCGAGCTCTCATGTTCAGCAACTCTATGTGGGAGCACCGGGGCGGCCCAGTTCTGTCCCCGTGATGCGTGGCACTGGGTCGACCCGCGGCGCGGGGGCGGGTCGGGCGTCCGGGGACAGCAGCGTCCTTGTCAGTCGCTTTGTCCGAGGCTACCCCATCGGCTGTTTCAGCACGTGGGACTGGTGTCCCACCTCGTGTGGCCCGGGGTGCCGTGCGGAGTCCGCATAACGGTTTCCCGGGTGGGTCGGTACCCCATAGGGTGGAGCCCGTCCACATGCAGGAAGGGGCCACCGATGATCAAGCTCGCCCGGGAGCTTGTCGAGCCTGTCATGGTGGCGGCGTTCGAGGGTTGGAACGACGCCGGGGAGGCGGCGAGCCTCGCCGTGGAGCACCTGGCCAAGGAGTGGGGCGCGTACGAGCTGTGCGCACTGGCCCCGGACGACTACTACGACTTCCAGGTGACGCGCCCGCGCATGTCCGTGGTGGAGGGTGTGGTCGGCGAGGTCGAGTGGCCGACGACACGGGTCCGGGTGGCGTCGCCGCCGGGCTCCGGACGCGACGTGGTGCTTGTCACCGGCCCCGAGCCGAACATGCGGTGGCGCTCGTACGCCGCCGACCTGCTGGCGATCGCGCGGGAGCTGGGTGTCACCAGGGCGGTGATGCTGGGCTCGCTGCTGGCGGACGCCCCCCACACGCGGCCGATCCCGGTGACCGGGATGGCCACGCCGGTGGACCTGGGCACCGACCTGGGGCTGGAGGCGACCACCTACTCGGGGCCGACGGGGATCCTCGGCGTCGCGCACGAGACATTCAGCTCGGTGGGTCTGGAGACGGTGTCGCTGTGGGCGGCCATCCCCCACTACGTGGCCCAGCCGCCGTGCCCGAAGGCGACCCTGGCGCTGCTCGCATGGGTGGAGGACTTCCTGGGCGTGCAGGTGCCCCTGGGGTCGCTGCCCGAGGAGACGGTGACGTGGGAGTCGAACGTCAACGAGCTGACCGCCGAGGACGAGGACATCGCGGCGTACGTGCGCGGCCTGGAGGAGGCCAAGGACACCGCCGACCTTCCGGAGGCCTCGGGTGACGCGATCGCCCGGGACTTCGAGCGCTACCTGCGCCGACGCGACGACGGCTGACGACAGAGCGCGTCACGTACGGGCCCCGGCGACCAGTTCGACCTCGCCGGGGCCCTTCCCTGTCCGGGAGGCCCCTCCCCCGCGCGCGGGCCGACTCACACCCTCAGGCGCTGCCACTCCCCCGTGGCCAGGATCGCCGCCCACGCACCGGCGATACGGGCCATGCCCCGGCGCACTTCGTCGACCACGGCGGGCGCCAACTGGACCCCGGCGTCACGGGCGGGCTCCAGCCGCACGGTGACCCGGAGCCCGTCCAGGACCTTCTGCCCCCGGGCGATGGCCTCGGGGTCCGGCTCGGAGTCCCGGTCCAGGACGGCCCGGATGCCGTCGCGCAGGGCGATGGCCTCGTCGAGGTCGGCGAGGGTGATGGGGATGGCTCCCTCGGTGGCCAGGCGGTGCCGGCGGAGGAACCGCGCGAGGTCGGCACGGTCCGTGAGGTGACCACCGGTGGAGACGAAGTCCGCGATGAGTTCGGCGGCCGCGCTGAGCCGCGTGGGGGTAGTCATGGGGGATATCCCACCACGCTTCGGGTCCTGATACGGGTGTTTGGACAAGCTCGTGGCCACAGGTGGTCACCATGCACGTGCATATCAAGACGAAGGCGAACGAATGCCCCCCGGACCTTGCCGAACGCGGACAAGCTCTCGTGGGCCGGGTCGGTGCCTCAACTGCCGCCCGCTCAGACCCCGGCCAGGGCGCTGATCCCGCCGCGGTCCTCCGGCAGGCCCAACCCCTTGAGGTGGACCCGGAAGTTGGCGACCCCGCCCTCCCAGAGGGCGTTGTTGTCGAGCAGGGCCGCCAGGTAGGCGCGTTGGACTCCGGTGAGGTCCGCGTCGACGGCGGCCTTCCCGTCCGAGGGGAACGCCACGCGGAGGAGCTGGCCGACGTCCCCCGCACCGACGTGGGTGGACGACAGCGGCACCATCGCGCGCAGCACCGGCAGCAGGCGCTCGGCGTCGGAGGGAGCGGCCCGCTCGGCGAGCACCCGGGCCAGGGTGAACCGGACACGGCCGGGGAAGAACGCCGGACGCGTCCCGAACCAGGTGTCGGCCCCGGCCGGGTCGGCGAGCGCGGCGGCCAGCTCGTCGGTGGCGGCCGGGTTGCCGGCCTGGGAGGGGGCCAGGGCGGCGCAGGCCCGGATCGCCGGGTCCGCGTGGGTGAGGAACTCCGCGGTGTCCCCTCCGACCTGTCCCAGCGCGAGGACGATCACGGCACCCTCGTCGCGGGACTCGGCCATGTCGGCGGCGCCGGACAGGTCCAGGTCGAGCCCTCCCAGGCGGGCGGCGGCCGCCGCGGCCTCCACCGCGCGCATACGCGTGCCCGGGTCGGCATGGGTGAGGTGGGGGTGGACCGCCTCGTACAGGACGGGGGCGGCGGCGCGCATGTCCGGGCCGACGCGGTACAGGAGCGCCTCCATCACCGGCCCCTCCCACACCTCGACGGCCTCGTCGTCGTCCGAGTCCAGTGCCGCGTACACGCGGTCGAGTTCGGCCGCGGTCGGCTCGGGCGGTGCCTGCGCCTCGGGCACCGCGCAGTACAGAGCGCCCTCGGCTGCGTCGGCGAGGAAGCCCAACAGGATGTTCCGGAGCGGGGTGGGCTCCCCGCCGCCGGACGGCTTCGCGGCCGGGGCGTCGAGAGCGGGGCTGTCCAGGATCCCGGCGACGAACAGGGCGGCGGGCACGGTCGCGGAGTACACGGTCCCCTGGTGGAGGATCGCGCCGTACAGGTAGTCCAGTGCCCGCCCGCGCTCGCCGGGGTCGCCGGTGAGCAGGGGCGCGAGGCGTTGGGGGGCATCGGCACCGGAACCGTAGGCGTGGAAGGTACGGGTCCAGTCGGTGTCGCGGAGTACGTCCGGTCCTGTCTGCATGAACGGGATTGTGGCACCGCCCTCGGACGGTTCGCGGGCGTGGCGGCGGCGGGCGGAACCGTCGGCGCCACTACACTCGGGGCCGCCCGTGCCCGGGAACACACCCAGGAAGGCCACCCCATGTCGCTCGCCCAACCGCCCACCACGCCCGTGCGCCGGGCCCTGTTCCGTGCACCGATCTGGATCTACCGGATGGGACTGGGCGGTCTCCTCGGACGCCGGTTCGTCCTGCTCACGCACAGGGGCCGCAGCACGGGTGAGGCCCGCCAGGCCGTGCTGGAGGTGGTGGGCCGCAACGACACCACCGGGGCGGTGCTGGTGGCCTCCGGGTACGGCCGGCGCTCCCAGTGGTTCCGCAACATCAGCGCCGAGCCGCGGGTGCTGTTCCAGGTGGGCGGGCAGCGCCACCGGGGAACAGCCACCGTGCTCTCCCCCGGTGAGTCGGGGGAGGTACTGGCGCACTACGCGCAGCAGTACCCGGAGGCGGCGATCGCGCTGATGCAGGGGCTGGGCCACGAGGTGGACGGCAGCCCCGAGTCCTTCGAGCGGGTGGGGGCCGACCCCGAGAACGGCATCCCGGTGGTGCGGCTGAACCCCGACGACCCGCCGCGCTCGCACTACCCGGACTTCTCCGCCCCCTGACGCGGCGCCGGGTCGGAGGCCGCCGGGTCGAGGTACCGCAGCGCGGCGGGGCCCGCCGGGGCGGGATCGTGCTTCCGGTGGTCTTTCTACAGTTCGACGCCCAGGAGGGTGTCGACCGTGGCCCGCACCAGGGCGGGCGCGCCGGTGTCCCCGCCTCCCACGGTGAGGGCGGTGTCGGCCCAGTCGTCCACGGCGGCGAGCGCGGCGGGCGAGTCCAGGTCGTTCGCAAGGCAGGCGCGCACGGCGGCCAGCACGGGAGCGGCGTCCGGGCCGGCGCCCAGGGCGAGGGCCTCGCGCCACCGGGCGGCCCGCCCGGTGGCGGCGGGGAGCTCGACGTCGGTCCACTCCCACGGTGAGCGGTAGTGGTGCGCGAGCATGGCCAGGCGGATCACCGCGGGTTCGACGCCCTGTTCGCGCAGCTTGGACACGAACACGAGGTTGCCCAGGGACTTGGACATCTTCTCGCCGTCGAGGCCGACCATGCCCACATGCAGGTGGTGCTGGGCGTTGGGGCCGCCCGTCGTACAACGGGTCTCGGCCGCGCCCATCTCGTGGTGCGGGAAGATCAGGTCGCTGCCGCCGCCGTTGAGGTCGAAGTTCGGGCCGAGCCTGTCCAGGGCGATGGCGCTGCACTCGATGTGCCAGCCGGGACGGCCGCGCCCCAGAGGGCTGTCCCAGGCGGGTTCGCCGGGACGTTCCGCGCGCCACAGCAGCCAGTCGAGCGGGTCCTTCTTGCCGGTCCTCCCGGGGTCGCCACCGCGCTGCCCGAAGACCTCCAGCATCTCCTCGCGGCTCATGTGGCTGATCTCGCCGAAGTGCGCGGCCTCGGCCATGGAGAAGTACAGGTCGCCGTCGATCTCGTAGGCGGCGCCGGTGTCCCGGATGCGCAAGGCGAGGTCGCTGATGAGGTCGACGGACTCCACGACCCCGACGTAGGAGGTCGGGGGGATGATCCGCAGGGCGGCCATGTCGTCGCGGAACACGTCGATCTCGCGGTGGGCGAGGTCGCGCCAGTCGACGGCCAGTGCCTCGGCCCGCTCCAGGAGCGGGTCGTCGATGTCGGTGGTGTTCTGCACGTAGTCGACGTCGTGGCCGGCGTCGCGCCAGACCCGGTTGACCAGGTCGAAGGTGAGGTATGTGAAGGCGTGGCCGAGGTGGGCGGCGTCGTAGGGGGTGATGCCGCAGGCGTACATCCCCGCCCGGGGCCCCGGCGTCGTCGTCTCTATCCGTCCAGTGGTGGTGTCGTGGATACGGAGGGGGCCGCCGGTACCCGGCAGGGGGACGATGTCAGGCGCAGACCATGAACGCATACCCGGAAGACTATCCGCACGGCCGTGCGACAAACGTCCCGGGACAGGTGGACGGGGTGGGTGATGATCACCCCAGCACCACTGGGAATACCGTCGTGTCCGGCACCCGGTCAGCGCGGCGCGGCGACGTCGTGGCGCCCCCTGCCGATGAGGAACGCGCCGAACACCGCGGCTGCGGCGCAGACCACGGTGAGGGCCTCGTTGCCCAGCCGCCAGTGCAGCAGTGCACCGCTCACCGAGACCACGTAGAGGAGCCAGTACGAGCCGGTCTCCATCAGGTTGCCGTGGCGACCCTCCATGCTTCCCCCTACCTCGTACGCGTGACTCCCACGCGCCTGACGGCGCGAGCACCGTCTCTCTCAGAGACGCCGTGGTCACACAGGGGGTTGACAGATGTTTCCCACCAACAATGTGACGGTGGTTATGGGGACGGCTCCAACCCGCCCCTACCGGGAGGTACAGGGCGCGGAGCGGTGGTGGGCGGGAGGCCTCGTGCGACAGGAGGGGCTGGTGCCTCGGAGCTGGGGGACGTCCCGCGCGCGGGTGCGGCCGGGGTGGCAGGGGTGGGCCGGGACGCGGGCGGGAGGGGGCGCGGTCCGACCACGCGGGCGGGGCTTCTGCCCGCTGCTCGGGCCCGGCCCGTGGCCGTGCGGTACGGCCAGGGCGCGGGCAGGGTGAGGGTGGGGCTCGGTGGGGACACGGGAGTGGTGCGGGTCCGCGCGACCCGGTCGTCGACGTCGGCCGGCAGAGGTCGAGGGCGTTCCGGGGGCGGGTGGCCCGGGGGCGCCGCGGTCAGGGCCGGGCGGCGGCGGCAAGCTCCAGGTGGTCCAGTTCGTCGGTCACGCGCGCCAGGTCGGGGTCGCCGTCGGGTCCGAACTCGACGATCTCCGCCCGGACGGCGCGCAGGAGCCGACGGGCTCGGGCCGTGTCACGGCGGGCGGCGCGTGTGAATGCGTCGGAGGTGAGGTGGGCCTGGTCGTGTGCGGTGGCGCTCATGGGCGGTCCTTCGGGGTGGGTCGGTGTTCAGGAAAGCCCCGGGTTCACGGTTCGACACGTCTTCCGCGTCCCGGTTCACCAGGTACACGGTCCCGCGCCGCGCCTATGACGCGGTTTCGGAATCCTTTCGCCGCCCTCACAGGTCAGCGCATCGGCCCGGAAATGGCTCCGGTCCCTCCAACACCGTCTTCCGGTAACTCTTCTCTTCTCCCCTCCCCCTCCTGCACTTCCCTACTCCCCCGTAGCCGCTGTTCCTGTCGGCGACGCGGTTGGGACGGACCGAACCGCGCGCCACACCAGGCCAGAGCGTTGGATGTCCGCCCAGTCCGGATGAAGGCACGAGTTCCGGCCCGTGCCGTGCGCACCGGAGCGCGTGCCCGGTTCCGGAGCACGCGCCGCCCCCGGCAAGTAGCCGAGGAGCGGCGTCACCGGAGTCCGAGGGGAAGAACCGCGCTCTGACCTCTTGCGCACCGAGATGACTAAACGTACAGTAACTTTACAATCCGATAAGTCACGCGGCGGCCACGCTGGGTCGCCAAAGCCGTGTCCTCCCCGGGTCCACTGTTGGACGGCCCGGCTCCGCCCGCTGACCGCCCCGCCCAGGCGGGGCCTCCCCCCGGAGCAGCCCATGCGCACCGAGCGCCACCACCGCACGTTCCTCGCCCCCGTGGCCACGGCGGCCCTCACCCTCCTGGCCCTCCTCTCCCCCGGCGCCGCCTCGGCGGCCACGGCGCCGGCCTCCCCGGTCCCGGCCTCCGACACGGTGGGAGCCCAGGCCCTCGTGTGGTCCGACGAGTTCAACGGCCCGGCGGGCAGCGCGCCCAACGCGGCCAACTGGAACCACGAGACCGGCAACCACGGCTGGGGCAACAACGAGCTCCAGAACTACAGGAACAACCGCAGCAACTCCGCCCTCGACGGCAACGGCAACCTCGTCATCACCGCACGCCAGGAGGCCGACGGCTCCTACACCTCGGCCCGCATGACCACCCAGGGCAAGGTCCAGCCGCAGTACGGCCGCATCGAGGCCCGCATCCAGATCCCCCGGGGCCAGGGCATCTGGCCCGCGTTCTGGATGCTCGGCGGCAGCTTCCCGGGGACTCCGTGGCCCCACTCGGGCGAGATCGACATCATGGAGAACATCGGACGCGAACCCCACCTGGTCCACGGCTCGCTCCACGGGCCCGGATACTCGGGCGGCAACCCGCTGACCGGCTCGTACATGCACCCGCAGGGGTGGTCGTTCGCCGACACGTTCCACACGTTCGCCGTGGACTGGAGGCCCGGCTCGGTCACGTGGTCGGTGAACGGCAACGCCTACCAGACCTACACCTCCGCCGACACGCGCGGAAACCCCTGGGTCTACGACCAGCAGTTCTTCATGATCCTCAACGTGGCCGTGGGCGGGAACTGGCCCGGCTACCCGGACGGCAGCACGCAGCTCCCGCAGCGGATGGTCGTCGACTACGTGCGGGTCTACTCGCTCTAGGGCGTGTTCCGTGGATGCTTTCGGTTGATTCGGCGCTTGCGCCGATCGCCGCGAGCGGCCTCCAGGCAATCTCTCGCAAGACGAGTAGCGCAGGTCAGCCCGGGTCTGGCTGTCCAAGCGTGGTCGGCGCAGCGAGAGGCAGCCTGGCGGTTGCGAGCCCGGAATGATCCGCGGAACACGGCCTAGCACGGAAGCGGCCCGCGCCGCCCACCGGGTCTTCCCCACCCGGTGGGCGGCGGCGAGCACCCGGCCCCGGCCTCAGGCCCCGGACTTCTCCGGGGGCACGGCCGGGTCGGCCCCGGACACGGACTCAGCTCAAAGGACCCTCCCGATCCGGGCGACGGCGTCGCGGAGCCGCTCCGGATCGTGACCCGCGTAGCTGACGACCAGGCCGGGCGCGCCGGGCGCCGTGCGGTTGCGGCTCAGCGGCTGCACGGCGACCCCCTCGGTGAGCACACGTGCCGCGAGCTCCTCGTCGTCCGCGCCCTCGGGCAGCATGACCAGGAGGTGGACCCCCGCCGCCACCCCGAGGACGGTGCACCCGGGCATGTGTTCGCGCACGGCCGCGACCGCCGCGATCTGGCGGGCACGGTGGCGTGCCCGCATCGAACGCAGGTGCCGGGCCAGTGTCCCGTTCCGCAGCAGGACGGCAAGGGTGAGCTGGGGCAGTACCGGGGAGCCGAGGTCGGTGGCCCAGCGCCGTTCCACCACCGCGTCCAGCAGGTGCGGCGGCGGGATGAGCCAGCCGAGTCGGAGCGCCGGCGCCAGCGTCTTGGACAGGCTGGAGGTGTAGGCGACGGCGTGCGGGGCCAGGGCGTGCATGGCGCGGACCGGTGAGCGGTCGTAGCGGTACTCGGCGTCGTAGTCGTCCTCGATGACGATCCCGTCCCGTTCGTCGGCCCAGGCCACCAGGTCGCGGCGGCGCCGTGGTGAGAGGACGACCCCCGTGGGGAACTGGTGTGCGGGTGTCACCGCGACGGCGGTCGCGGAGGTGGACGCCAGCTCCGCCACGTCGATCCCGTCACCGTCCACGGGGACGGGTGTGACGCGATCCATCCAGTAGGCCAGGATGCGGCGGTTGCCGTTCGCCCCGGGGTCCTCCAGTGCCACCTCCTCCACACCCCGGTCGCGCAGGACCTGGGCAAGGAGGCTGAGGGCCCCGGTCACCCCGGCGGACACGACGATCTGCTCCGGTGGGGTACCGACACCGCGCGACCTGGCCAGCCAGGCCGACAGTTCGCCGCGCAGTTCAGGGGACCCCTGGGGCGGGGCGTAGCCGAGTTGGCGGGCGGTCGCGGTGGCCAGGACCTCGCGCTCGGCCCGCAGCCAGGCGCTGCGAGGGAACGCCGCGAGGTCCGGCAGCCCGGTGGAGAGGTCGACCAGGTCGCGGCCGCCCTCCGGCGGGGTCCCTGCGGTGCCGCCGCGCGGCCCGGTGACGGGTCCGCGCCCCCTTCCGGGCCGGGCGCGAGGGGGCGTCCGGGAACCGGCCGAGCCGCGGGTGACCGGGCTCGCCGCGACCGTGGTCCCGGCGCCCCGGTCGGTGACGAGGAGGCCCTCCTCGCTGAGGCGCTGGTAGGCCTCCACGACGGTGCCGCGCGCGAAGCCGAGGTCGTCGGCCAGAACCCGTGTGGCGGGCAGGCGCGCCCCCAGCCGCAGGACGCCGGTGCCGATCGCCTCCCGCAGGGCGGAGGCCAGCCACAGGGTGCGCTCGCCTCGGGCCACCCCGGTGGCGTCGAGCTGGAGGAAGTCGGAACCGCTGGACATGTGGACCAGTCTATTGAGCCGTACTTGGCCCTGTCGGCGGGTCCAAGGGCGGTCGAGGCTGGACCGCATGCAGACAACTCCCACCCAACGGCCCCTTCGCGTCCGAACCCTTCCCGACGCCACCGGAATCCTGTGGGGCCTGTGGCCCGCCCTGGGCGGCATGGCGCTGCTCGGCAGCAGCGTCGCGGTCATCGGTGCGACCTCCGGGCTGCCCGCGTTCGGGCTCCAGGGCGCCCGGTACGCGGTCGCCGCCGTCGCGGTGGTGGTCCTGGCCCGCCTGCTCGGCAGGCGCCTCGTGTTCCCCCGGGGCCTGGACGTCCTGTGGGTCGTCGGGGGCGCCCTGTCAGGCCTGGTCGGCTTCAACATCGCCGTGGTGATCGGCACCGCGCACGCCGAACCTGCCGTCCTGGGCGCCGCCGTCGCCTGCATCCCGATCGTCCTGTCCGTGGCGGGCCCGCTCACCCGGGGCAGGCGCCCGCCGCCGCGCCTCGTCGCCGCAGCCGTCGTGGTCAGCCTCGGTGCGGTCGCGGTCACCGGTTGGGGCACCGCCGACGCCCTCGGCATCCTCATGGCCCTGTCCCTGATCGCCCTGGAGGCGGGGCTGACCCTGCTCGGAGCCCCCGCCCTGCCCCGTATGGGGGCGTGGAGCTACACCGCGGCAACGGCGGCTGTGGCCGCGCTGGTGTTCTCCGTGCTGTCGATCATGACCGAGCGCGCGGAACTCGGCCTGCTCCTGGGCCCTGCGTCACTGGGGGCGGTCGCCTACCTGGGGGTCGTGGCGACCGCGCTGGCGTTCGTGCTGTGGTTCACGGGCGTGGAGCGGGTCGGGGCGGGCAGCGCGGGGCTAGCCGCGGGCGCGGCGGCGCCGGCCGCGGCGCTCATCGGCGCGCTGTTCGGCGCGCCCCTTCCCACCCTCGGAACCTGGCTCGGCATGACCGTGATCGGGGCGGGCCTCGCCGTGGCGTTCGCGCCCCTCCCCCGCCGTGTCGGCTCCCGCTCCGGCGAGGTGTCCTGACTGCCTCACCAGGCCCCGACCGTCCGCTCCGACAAGGGGTTCGAACCTGTGCCACTCTTGGTTACGGGCAGGGGTCGCTCGCCCCCGCCGACTCGTGACGACAGAAGTGAGCCCCGCGTGAGACCCCCCGAGGCACGCCCCGCGCAGTTCGACCCCTCAGTACCGCAGTCCGCACGCGTATGGAACTACTGGGCGGGCGGCAAGGACTACTACCCGGCGGACAAGGCGGTCGCCGACCAGATCCTGGAGACGAACCCGCACGTCCTGGACATCGCCAGGGCCGCCCGCGACTTCCTGCGGCGGGCGATCACCCGCTTGGTGGTCGAACACGGGGTGCGCCAGTTCCTGGGTGTCGGCAGCGAGCTTCCCACGGCACAGGACATCCACGAGATCGCGCAGTCGGCCGCCCCGGAGTCGCGCGTGGTGTACGTGGACGATGATCCGCTCGTGCTCGCGCACGCCCGTGCCCTGCTGGTGGGAACCCCGGAGGGAGCGACCGGCTACGTGGACGCCGACATCCGCGAGACGGAGAAGATCGTCCGCGAGGCGGCCCGAACCCTGGACCTCTCCCGACCGGTGGCGCTCGTCCTGGCCGGGGTGATGGCTCACGTCATCGATGACGGGGAGGCCCGCGCCCTGGTGGGCGGGCTCATGAAGGCCCTGCCGCCGGGGAGTTTCCTGGTGGTCTCCGACGACACCGACGTGATCCATCCCGAACAGATGGACGGAATGGTGCGCCTGTGGAACGCCTCGGGCGGGAGCCCCCGGGTGAACCGCTCCCCCGAGCGGATCGCGGCTTTCTTCGAGGGCTTGGAACTGCTCGAACCCGGGGTCGTCCCGTGCCCCCGTTGGCATCCCGAACCCACCGAGGTGGGGTCGATCAACGACGTGGACGAGTACTGCGGGGTCGCGCGCAAGCCCTGACGGGCTCTCCCGGCGCCTCCGGGGCAGGAGGACGGACGGGATGGGCACGTGTGCGGGGGCGCGGGGCGTGGCCCGGTTTCACACGAGCCCGCGCGTCCGCAGCGGAACAAGGATCGCGTCCCGGGCGCAGCGCCAGTCCACCCCCGTCAGCCCGTTGACGCCGAGGTCCTCGACGATCGCGCCGATGGAGCAGAGGTCGTACTCGTCGACCAGCGGGCGGTCGTCGTCCTGCCGGTGGACCACGAGTCCCGTGACATACCGGCGGAGCTGCTCCTCACCGGTGATCGCGGCGGACCGCGCGGACTCGTGCCACCGGGAGTCGTGGGGGATCCACGCACTGATGACCTCGGTGGGGGTGGGGCGATCGTTGGTTCTCACGATCGCAAGCTAGCAGAAGGACAAGGGCGGCCCCGGAAGTTCTCGAAATGGTGTCGTCGCAGGCCAGTGAGCTCCATGCTCTGACCACCGCACGCAGGACGTGCCGTCCTCGACACTGTGGAACCGGTCGGCTCCGCCGCGGCCGCGGCACTGCGCATCCGCCCGCTCGGCGCCTTCAGCGTGCGCCGCACCATCTGGCGTCAGATGCTCCTCACCGGACACCCGGTGCCGACGTGGTGGCGGGGACCGCACACCCCTGCTCTCGATGGTCCGGTCAGCTCCTGGTGCGGCCGATCACCGATCGGCCGGTGGGGAGCGTATGACGGGCGCCCGCCCGCTCGGGAAGCGGACGGGCGCCCTGTTCGGTGGTCCCCCCGCACGACCCGGAAGGGGGACAGCGATCAGTTCACAGGCGGATGGGCGTTGGCCAGCAACTCCTGGA
>NZ_JBHXQY010000106.1:0-22766 GCF_042716955.1 Nocardiopsis sp. NPDC058631
GTCGGTGGTCGCCGGCCCGCTCCTCACCTGGCTGCTCGCGGTACAGCGCAGCGACGAGTCCATAGTCATCGACGTCCTGACCTACCAGCTGCTGGTCATCGTCGCCGCGCTCGTCGGAGGCATCTGGCCCGCCCTGTACACCGCGGTCCTGTCCGCGATCACGCTGGACTTCTTCTTCATCGAACCCCTGCACACCATCACGATCGACGACCCGGTCCACCTGATCGCGCTGGTCCTGTACGTCGCCGGCGCCGCACTGGTCAGCTACATCGTCGACAAGGCGGCGCGTCAGACGCGTGCGGCCCGGCGCGCCAGGGCGGAGTCCGAACTCCTCGCGACGATCGCGGGCAACGTCCTGAGGGGCCAGGACGCGCTCCAGGCCCTGGTCGACCGGACCCGGGAGGCCTTCGGGCTCGACGCCGTACGGCTGCGCTCCGGGGACGAGGTCCTGTCCGCGTCCGGGCAGACGCCGCAGGACGGGGAACCCGCGGTCGTCCAGGTCGGCGACCGCGCAGCCCTCGAACTCCACGGCGCCGCCCTGGGGGCGTCCGAACGGAGGGTCCTGGGAGTGATCGCCGCGCAGATCGACGCGGCGCTCGAACACCAGGACCTCAGCGACACCGCCGGCGAAGTCGGCCCGCTGGCCCAGAACGACCAGGTCCGTAGCGCCCTGTTGTCGGCGGTCAGCCACGACCTGCGCAGACCGCTGACCGCGGCGACCACCGCGGTCAGCAGCCTGCGCTCGTCCGACGTGAGCTGGTCCCCGGCGGACCGCGACGAACTGCTCGCCACCGCGGAGGAGAGCCTGACCACCCTGACCGGCCTGGTCACCAACCTCCTCGACGTCAGCCGCCTCCAGGCCGGGGCGCTCGTGGTGACGCTCGCCGACACCGACGTCGACGAGGTGATCCTGCCGTCCCTGGACGAACTCGGACTCGGCCCGGCCGACGTCGACCTGGAACTCGACCCCGACCTGCCGCCCGTGCGCGCCGACGCCGGCCTGCTGCAGAGGGCCATCGTGAACATCCTCGCCAACGCCGTCCGGTTCTCACCGCGCGGCCTCAACGCGCGCGTGGCCACCAGCGCTTTCGGGGACACCGTCGAGATCCGCGTCATCGACCACGGGGGCGGCGTCCCACCCGGGCGCAGGGACCAGCTGTTCGTCCCGTTCCAGCGCCTGGGCGACACCGACAACACGACCGGTCTGGGCCTGGGCCTCACCCTGTCCAAGGGCTTCGTGGAGGGGATGGGCGGCGGACTCACCGCAGAGGACACCCCCGGCGGAGGCCTGACCATGGTCATCTCCCTGCCCGTCGCCGACGGGCGCGCCTCCGGAAGGAAGGACCGATGAAGATCCTGGTGGCCGACGACGACCCGCAGATCCTCCGCGCCCTGAGGGTCACGCTGCGCGCCCGCGGCTACGACATCGTCGTCGCGACCAACGGCACCGACGCCCTCAGGGCCGCTGTCGAGCAGCGCCCCGACCTGTACCTGATCGACCTGGGCATGCCCCACCTGGACGGTGTCGGGGTCATCGAGGGCATCCGGGGCTGGACGAGCGCCCCCATCCTCGTCGTCTCCGGGCGCACCGACTCCGTGGACAAGGTCCGGGCGCTGGACACCGGGGCGGACGACTACATCACCAAGCCCTTCGCCATCGACGAGCTGCTCGCGCGTGTGCGTGCCCTGACCCGCAGGGGCCTCGGCGGCGACACCGAACCGGTCGTCCGGGTGGGGGAGCTGACCATCGACCTCTCGGCCAAGACCGTGACCCGCCCCGGCCCCTCCGGTGTCGAGGTCGTGCGGTTGACGCCCACGGAGTGGCGCCTCCTGGAGGTCCTCATCCGCCACTCGGGCAAGCTCGTCACACGGCAGACGCTCCTCTCCGACATCTGGGGGTCCGAGCACGTCCAGGACACCGGATACCTGCGCCTGTACATCTCCCAGATCCGCAAGAAGATCGAACCGGAACCGAAGTCGCCGCGCTTCCTGATCACCGAGCCGGGCATGGGGTACCGGTTCCGGCAGGACGGCACCGACGGGGGCCACACGTGAACCCGCGCTCCAGGCGGAGGCCGCGACGCCCCGGCCCGCCCCGGCCGTGGCAACGCCCCGGCCCGCCCCGGCCGTGGCAACGCCTCGGCTCGCGTGCAGGGCGGTGGCCGCGGCACATCTCCCGACGGCTCAGCCCGCCGCAGCTCACCGTGCTGGCGTTCGCCCTTCTCGTGCTCTGCGGTGCGCTCCTGCTGTCGCTGCCCGCGGCCACCGAGAGCGGGGAGCGGGCGCCGTTCGCCACCGCGATGTTCACCTCCACCTCGGCGGCGAGCGTGACCGGACTCGCGGTGGTCGACACAGGGGACCACTGGTCCCACCTCGGCCAGACCGTGATCCTGGTGCTCATCCAGGTGGGAGGCTTCGGCGTCATGGCGCTGGCGACCGTGCTCACCCTGGTCGTGGGCCGCCACGTGGGCCTGCGCATGGCCGTGCGCGCCGGTTCGGAGGCCAAGGTCGTCACCCTGGGGGAGGTGCGCCGGATCACCCTCGGCATCCTCGTGGTGACGCTGTTCTTCGAGGCGGTCCTCACAGTGGCCCTCACACTGCGCTGGTGGCTCGGGTACGACCTCCCGTTCGGCTCCGCGGCCTACCTGGGTCTCTTCCACGCTGTCTCGTCCTTCAACAACGCCGGGTTCTCACCCTTCGCCGACAGCCTCATGGGGTTCGCCTCGGATCCGTGGATCACGGTGCCGGTCGCCGTGGGGGTCGTCGCGGGCGGGTTGGGCTTCCCCGTGTGGGTGGAGCTGTGGCGCTCCACCCGCCGCAGGGGCGAGCGGCACACCCTGTCGGTCCACGTCAGGATCACCCTGTCCGTCACGGGGTGCCTCATCGCCGTCGGCTTCCTGGCCTTCCTCGCCCTGGAATGGAACAACCCGGCCACGATGGGCGGGATGGACCTGCGCGGCAAGCTCCTCACCGGTTTCTTCCAGGCGGTGATGCCGCGCACGGCGGGCTTCAACAGCCTGGACTTCGGTGGGATGAACACCCAGACACTGCTGGTCACCGACATCTTGATGTTCATCGGCGGCGGCAGCGCGGGGACCGCGGGAGGCATCAAGGTGACGACGTTCGCGGTCCTGCTGTTCGTGGTCCTGGCCAACGTGCGGGGGGAGCCCACCGTGCACGTCGGCAACCGCCGCCTGGGTGAGGGCGTCGCCTCCCAGGCGGTCACCGTGGTGCTGCTGGCCCTGTCCCTGGTCCTGGCCGGCACGCTCACGCTGATGACGATGACCACCTTCACCCTGGACGAGATCCTGTTCGAGACCACGTCGGCCTTCGCCACGGTCGGCCTGTCGACCGGAATCACCGCGGACCTTCCGGTCCCGGGGCAGATGGTGCTCGTCTTCCTGATGTTCGTCGGCAGGATCGGCCCGATCGCCCTGGCGTCGGCCCTCGCCCTGCGGCGCCGGGCACGCGCCTACGAACTGCCCGAGGAGCGCCCGATCGTCGGCTGACGCGCCCGGCGGCACGCCGGGTCCGGCCGGGGAGCGGTGCGAAGGCCTCGTGGGTGGGTTGCGCAGCCGGTACCGCCGCCCCGGCCCCCGGGGCGGCGGTACCGCTCAGCGGGGTGAGGGAGCCCGGTCGGCCGGCCGGTCGGAGAGGCGCCGTAGCAGTGTCTCCGCCGGACCCCGGACTCCTCGGACGTGCATCCACGCGGCCAGCAGGACCGAGGCCGCCCAGACCGCGGTGGCGACGCCGTAGGAGCCAGCGATACCCAGTTCGCCGCTCAGGTCCAGGGTGAACGGGTAGAACAGGGCGACGAACACCACCGACTGGAACAGGTAGAAGGTCATCGACCTCTGCCCGAGCGCGGCGAGCCCGGTGGTGACCCGTCCGCGGTCGCGCCCGATCCGGATCGCGACGAGTCCGACACAGGCCGCCATGCCGATGCCGCCCGCGTAGCCGGCCAGCGTGTGCGCGGTGGTGAACACCCAGACCAGCGCCGCGGAGTCGCTCTCCCAGACCCCGGTGAGCAGAAGGGCCAGGGGGAGCCTGCCCATCAGCGCCGCACCGAGCAGCAGGACGCAGGAGCGGCGCAGGAGCACCGTGTGCCGCTCCGGTTCGTCGAGGATCCGGCGCCTGGCGGCCCAGACACCCCACAGCAGACCCGGAACCACCACGAGGACGGAGACGAGCGTCTCCACGGGCCACCCCCTGAGGTTGAAGAGGACGTGGTGGACGGGGCTTTCGGTCATGTACGGCACCAGCGTGGCCGCACCGCCGCCGGTGGTGGTCCACGCCGTTACACCCTGCCACGCGATGAGGAGCGTCGCGGGGACCGAGACCAGGGCCGCTGTCCACAGCAGGGCGGAGTCCCGGGAACGGACCAGGGGCGCGAGCATGAGCAGGGTCAGACCGTAGACGGCGATGATGTCCAGGGGGACCAGGAGCGCCGCGTGCGCGAATCCGATGGCCAGCAGCCAGAAGCCCCGGCGGCGCAACAGCGCGCGCAGGGACGTCCAGTCCCCGCCGCGGTCGAGCTGTCGCCGTGCCAGCTGTCCCAGCCCGTAGCCGAAGAGGAACACGAACATCGCGCGGGCCTGGTTGTCCGTCACGAGGTACTTGATGAACTCGGCGGTGGCGTTGAGCGGGGCCGGGCCGCGGGTCCAGTCGCCGACGAACGCGGGGGCGTGCGCCAGCGCGATCACCAGCAGCATGACGCCGCGTGCCAGGTCCGGCGCCAGGGACCGGCCGTCGGTGCCCCCGGGGTCCGGGGCGGGAGGGGAGGGGTTCATGGCGTCGCGCTCCGAGACGGGGTCGTGCGAGGCCCCGCGGGGCCGGGCCGGCAGGTGCGGGCCCCGGCTCCGGGAGTTCTTCGTGGGGGGTGCATGGCGGCGGCTCCTGTGATGGAGGACGGGGGCGTGGCCGGCTGGCGCGACGCCCCGGGGGAGGGTGGTGCGGGCCCGGAGGCAGCCGGCCGGGGTGGGGCCCACACCCCCGGACGGGGCGACGACGCGGCTGTCGCCGCGAGGGGTTCGCCGGGCCGGTACCCGCCGACCAGGTGGGCGGACGTGGGTGCCGGGGTCAGGGCGGCCGTGCCCGTGCCGTCCGGGGTACTGGTCGGGCTCGTAGCGCGTGTTCAGGCGCGGCGGACCACGATGTCGCCGAGGCCGGTGCGGGCACGCACCCGGACGGTCTCCTCGGAGGCATGGGGGCCGTCGACGGGTTCGAGGGCCTGGTGGACCTTGCCCAGACGGGTGTCCACATCCAGCCAGGCGGCGGAGGACTCGCGGATGCCGACCTCGACCTTTCCGGCGGTGGTCCGGAGGGCGACCTGGCCGCGGGCCACCTCGCCCACGGTGATGGAACCGTTGGCCGACCTGGCATCCACCCCGGCGTGTGCCACGGCGACGGTGATGCGGCCGTTGGCCGACCTCGCCCGCAGTTCGCCGACGACCTCGCCCACCGTGGTCTCACCGTTGTGGTTCGTCACGGTGGCGGTCCCTCCGACCCGGCCGACGTGGACGCGGTCCGAGCCCGAGACGTCGGCGTCGGTGTCCACCGCGTCCACCCGGACGGTGCCGTAGCCGCTCTTCACGGTGGCGCTGCGGGCCTCCGCGACCTGGATGTCCCCGGCGGAGACGCGCAGACCGAGGTCGCCGAGCCGTCCCTCGCAGAGCAGGTCCCCCACAGCGGCCTCTGCCCGCACATGCGATCCGGCGGGGAGGCCGATCGTGATGTCGACGGAGCCGCTCCTGCCGAACAGGGAGCGGTTTTTGGGCCCCCTGACGAGCAGCTTCTCTCTGGTGCAGGTCACCCTGGTCCGCTCGGCGTCCCGGACGTCGTTCTCCTGCGCGGCGTCGCTGGGCCGGACGTCGACGACGGTGTCCGCGCGCTCGCCCGCGGTGATCCGGACGGTGCCGATATCGAATTCGAGGGTCACCGAGACCGGTTCTGGCGTGTCGAAACTGGGCATGGCTGTCCCGTCCTCATGGCTCTGGGGCGTGTGGCCGCTGGTGGGTGGTGTGAAGGGGGCCCTGTGCCGGCGGGTCAGCGGACCCAGCCGGTGAAACCCTGACGTCCGCCGGAGCGCCGTAGCGCGACCGGCTGCTCGGGCCGGTCGCCGGGCTCCAGGGCTGTGGCGAGGGCCCGGACGAGCCAGGCGTTGACCGACAGCCCCTCCTGTCCTGCGGCGGTCTCGGCGCGGGCCTTGAGGTGGGCGGGGAGCCGGAGGTTGATGCGTGCCGGAGCCCCGTCGTCGTCCGCCACGACGGGCGGTGCCGGTGCCCGCGCGGCGCTCGGCACCGGTTCGCCTTCCTCCGGGGGCTCGTGATCCTGCGGCGGTGTCACTACGAACTCCGGGTCGAGCCCGCGCAGCCGTACCTCGACCGACCCCGGTGCCAGGTCCCGGGTGACCTCGGCCATGGCGTCGGACAGCGCGTGCAGCAGCGTCAGCCTCGCGGCCGCGTCCAGGGGGGCGGTGAGCCGTTCGGCGAGGGCGCGGGCCTCGTCCCCGCCCGCGTCCGCCGCGGTCGCGAGTTCGTTCCGGAGGTTGTCGACGTACGGCGTGAGTTCCATGGCATCATAATGGCACATATATGGCGCCATTCAAGACCTAGGTGGCGCCATTTTCTGGCGGCGAGGAGAGTGCCGGCGCAGGCGGAGGCCGCCGTTGCGGAGAAGGAGCGGTGGCCGCACCGGAAGCGCCGTGGCTTCGGGGTGGCGAGAGGCGCCGGTGTCAAGATGGCACCGCGATGGCGCCGTCTACGGACGCGCCCCGCTCCTCGGAGGGGCGGTACCTGTGACGGCTCCATCGCACATGTGCTGTCCGGGCTCCGGGGGGACATGGGGTCCATCGGGGCGGCCGTGGGGGCAGGGCGGCCGAGCCCCCTTCGAACGGAACCCGGGTCAGGCGTGGGAGGCCACCTCGGCCAGGACCTCCTCGGCCGCGCGGTACCCGCTGCTGACGGCCCCGTTGAGGGTTCCGTTGCACGGGAAGACCGCGGTCTCCGTCGCCGCCCAGCGGAGCGGTCCCACCGGGGCGCGCATGAGGGGGCCGAACTCGGTCAGGAACCCGGGAGGCATGGGGGACTGGTAGGCGCGGCTGTACGGGGTGGAGTCCGGCAGGGTCTGGTGGAGGGAGACCGGATCGGCGGCCAGGGGTCCGAGCACACCGCTCAGGTTGTCCAGCAGCAGGGCCCGGTGGCGGTCCGGGTCGTCGGCGATGCTCTGGTCCGCGCCCAGGGGGTCCGCCTCGCCGAACGTGTAGGTGTGGGCCACCAGGCGCCCCTGGGAGGACTCGGACGGGCTGTCGTCGATGGTCCACGCGGGAATGCCGTCGTCGAAGTGCAGCTCCCCGGAGAGGCCGAACCCGCGCCAGAAGGGGCGCCAGTAGACGATCTCGGTGCGGATGACCTCGGTCTGCGGCCACTGCCGCTGGAGCCGGCGCCTGCTCGGCGCCGGAGCGGGGGTCATGTCCAGCCGGTCGGCGTCCGAGGGCGGGACCGCGATGACCACGTGGTCGGCCGACAGGGAGCCCCAGTCGCCGTGGAGCAGCGCCCGCTCGCCGCCGTGTTCGATGCGGGACACGTGGTGGCCGGTACGGAGGTCGTCCCCCGCCCACGCGGCCAGTCTGCGCACCAGGAGGTCGGGGTCCAGGCGTAGGGGCCGCTCACCCCTGGCCGGTGTCGGCCCCAGGTGGGCGAGCAGCCACAACATGCTGATGCGGTCGGCCGGCAGGGCGGCGGCCAGGGTCAGCTGCTCCTCGACCAGTTCGAGCAGTTCCGGGTCGGAGGTGTGCGAGCGCAGCCACCCGCGCACGGTCAGGGCGTCGAGTTTCTCGGCGTTGGCCGAGCGCCAGGGCTCGGCGAAGTCGATGCCCTCGCAGCGCCGTGCGATGCGACCCAGGATCCACTCGTTGCGCAGCAGGGTCCACCAGGAGGAGTCCAGTGGCATGTGCTCGTCACTGGCCTCGCTCTCGCCGTCCTCGTCGATGCGCAGGTCGCTCAGCGCGGGGTCGTCGGGCAGCTCGTCGACCGGTACGTCCAGGGCGGACGCCAGGTCCAGCAGGTCCCGGTCCGTCCGCCGCGCGTACATGCTCGCCGGGGGGACCCCGTCCGGCAGCGGGGCGCCCGAGGCGGCCGCGCGGCCCCCGGCCGCGGGCCGGCCCTCCAGGACCACCACCGAGCGCGCGCCCGCCTCCCTCAACCGCCACGCCGCGGCCAATCCCGACAGTCCGGCTCCCACGATGACGACGTCGCTGTGCTCCACGGCCCGCTCTCTCCCCGCTCCCGAGTTCCTGTGCTGGATCAACGGTCCCAGGTGCGGCGTAGTGCCCCGGACGGGGGCCCGGAGCGGTCCCCGGCGCAGCGGGCGGGTGCGGCGGGCGGGGACAGCCCCGGCGCCGGGCGGTCACCGAGCGGTGGATTCCCGGGTCAGGAGGTCAGGACCTTGACGAGCCGGTACACGTCCTCCTCCGTGTTGTACAGGTGGAACGACACCCTGAGCCGCCCGCCACGGGTGGACGCGGCGATCCCGGCCTCGCGGACCCGGCGGGAGAGGTCCTCCGAGACGGCCAGGGACACGATCGCCGACCCGGCCGGCGGGAGGTCCAGCGCCGTGAGCAGCCGGTCGCCGAGCCCGGCGTCGTGCTCGCGGATCGTCTCCGCGCCGACCTCCTCGATGAGCTCCAGGGCGGGTGTCAGCCCGACCCACGAGAACCAGACGGGAGCCAGGTCCAGGCGCCGCGCCCCGTCGGCGAGCCGCAGGGGGCCGCCGTAGAGGGAGTTCCAGGGGTCGGTGGCCGCGTACCAGTTCGCGGCCAGGGGTTCGAGGTCGGCCAGGGCCTCCGCCGTCCCGGTGAGGAAGGCGCAGCCGCGCGGTCCCAGCAGCCACTTGTAGGTGCTGCACACCGTGTAGTCGACCCGTTCCAGGGGCAGTGGCAGCCATCCCGCCTGGGTGGTGTCCAGCATCAGCCGGGCCCCGTGCTCGGCGCAGGCGCTGAGCAGATCCTCCAGAGGCGCGAGGGCGCCGTTGGAGGACTGCACCGCCGAGACGGCGACCAGGGTCGTACCCGGGCCGACCTCGTCGGCCAGCCGGTCGAGCGGGACCTCGCGGACCCGGACGCCGTGCGGCTCGCGGGCGAGGAAGGGGTGGACGACGGAGCTGAACTCCTGGGAGGCGGTCAGGACCTCGGAGCCGGGCGGCAGACTCGCGGCGATCGTCCCGACGAACTGGGAGGCGTGGGCGCCGATCGCGATCCGGTCGAGGGGGACTCCCGTCAGGCGGGAGTAGGTGGTGCGGGCCGCCGCGATGCCGGGATCCGCGTCCGCGGGGGAGAAGCGTCCGGCGCCCACCGTGCGCAGGTGCCGTTCCAGGTCGAGGAGGGCCGTGCGGGGAGTCAGCCCGTGGGTGGCGGTGTTGAGGTACGTGGTCTCGGGAGAGAACTGCCGCTGCGCCGAGCGCAGGCGGTCGCGACTGGAGTCGTGCATGCTCCGATGCTCGCCGTCCGCGGGGCGGCACTCAAGGTCCAATCGGGCCCGGAGCGGACTCCGCCGCGGTGCGGGGCCCGTGCGGTACCGGGGCCGCACGGTGGCCGAGCACGGCCCCGGACGCGGTCAGCTGCGGAACTTGGCCTTGGCCTCGGTGGACCCGGCCATGAGCTTGTTGAGCAGGCGGACGAGTTCTGTGCGCTCCTCGGGTTCGAGGGACTCGGCCCAGGCCGTCTCGCGCCGGTTGTGCGCGCGGAACCCGCCCAGGATCGCCCCGTACCCGGCCTCGGTGAGGGTGAGCTGGAGGGCGCGCCGGTCGTGGGTGGCGCGCTCGCGGACGATCAGCCCGTCGCGTTCGAGGGTGTTGAGGAGCGCGGACAGGGCGGCCCGGCTCATGCCGGAGATCTCGGCGGTGGTCTTGGCCTCCATGGGGCCCGCCAGCCACAGCGCGAAGATCACCCTGAACCCGGGCCAGGTGAGCCCGCGCGGGCGGTGGACGGAGGACTCCAGGTCGTAGATGACCATGCTCGTGGCCCGGTTGAGGGTGAGGACCATGCGCATGGCGTCGGCGTTGACGGAGGGGAGTTCCTGTTCGGCCTTCTGCACCGCGTAGTCCACGAATGACCAGAAGGTGAGATCGCTGGGGGGCGCGGTGTCATGGGTCACGCCGACCAGCCTAGCCCCTGGCGGGCCGGGGCCGTGGGCCGAGGGATCGCCGGTCCGCGTCCGTGTCGCGGCGGCCCGGTGCGCCCGGCGGATGCCGGGGTCCGCGGGTCCTTCACCGGTCCGGGGAGTGCGGCGGGGTCCGCCGGTACCCCGCTGGTGTGGCGTGTGGTGCCTGCGGGGCGGGCGGGGTGCGAAACGGCTGGCGGGGGTGCGTGGCGGATCCCCGGGTAGCCTTGGCGTGTGATCTGTATCACTGGATGGTCGGCCCCACGTCTCTTGGCCCTGTGGCGTGGAGCACGTTAGGGTCGGAATCATCAAACCTTTGATCAATTGGGTGGCCGCAGCCATCCTGAGCGAGTGAAGGGTCCTCAGACCATGGCAGCCAAGCCGTTCGCCTCCTCCGCCGACACCGAGGCCAAGCCGCAGACCCTGGAGGTCCTGGCCGACGGGGTCTACGCGCTCACCGCGGAGGGCGACCCCAACGTCGGCGCCATCGAGGGCGAGGACTTCGTCGTCGCCTTCGAGGCCCTCGCCACCCCCGCCGCCGCGCGCGACTGGCTCAAGATCCTGCGCGAGCAGACCGACAAGCCCGTCCGCTACCTGGTGCTCTCCCACTACCACGCGGTGCGCGTCCTCGGAGCCAGCGCCTTCGACGCCGAGATCATCCTCACCCACGAGAAGACCCACGAGCTCATCCGCGAACGGGGCGAGGAGGACTGGGCCAGCGAGTTCGGCCGCATGCCCCGCCTCGCCAAGGACGCCGACTCGGTACCCGGCCTGACCTGGCCCACCCAGACCTTCGCCGACCGCACCACCATCGACCTGGGCGGAGACAGGGGAGAGCTCGTCCTGCAGTACTTCGGCCGCGGCCACACCGAGGGCGACATCGTCGCCTGGCTGCCCCGGCAGAAGATCCTCTTCGCCGGCGACCTCGTCGAGGCGCAGGCCGCCCTCTACACCGGCGACGCCTTCCACAAGGACTGGGCCGGGGCGACCCTGGACAGGGTCAAGGCCCTCGGCGCGCAGATGCTCGTCGGCGGGCGCGGGGCCGTCAGCCGCGGACGCGACGAGGTCGACGCCGCCGTCGAGCAGACCCGCAACTTCCTCGACGTCATGATCCGCGAGGTCGGCGCCGTCCACGAGCGCGGCGGCACCCTCAAGGAGGCCTTCACCGCCACGCACGCGGCACTGGAGGACGACTACGGCCACTGGCCCATCTTCGAGCACTGCCTGCCCTTCGACGTCTCGCGCCTGTGGGACGAGTTCCGGGGCATCGAGCGGCCGGTCATCTGGACGGCCGAGCGCGACCGCGAGGTGTGGGCCCAGCTCCAGGGCTGACCGCCGGCCCGGATCCCCGGCCCGACCGGGGACCGGCCCCGGCCACCACCACCGACTCCGCGCCCGCACCGGGGCGCCCCAGCCGAACGGAGCCCGACATGCGACCCCCTGCTCCACGCACCCCCGCCGACACCGGTACCGCCCCCGTCCTGGTGCTCGGAGCGGGACCGGTCGGCCAGACCGCGGCCCTGCTCCTGGCCCGGCGGGGCGTCCCCGTCCTGATCGTGGACGGCCGTCCCGAGCGCGACGCCGTGGGCTCCAAGGCCATCTGCCAGCAGCGCGACGTGCTCGACGTGTGGGACTGGCTGGGAGCGGGCGGACTCGTGGGGGAGGGGCTGACCTGGGACACGGCCCGCACGTTCTACCAGGGGCACGAGCTGTTCAGCGTCCACCTCGCCGACCCGGGGGCCTCGCCCCTGCCCCCGTTCGTCAACATCTCCCAGTCCCGTACCGAGGAGGTCCTCGACGAGCGCCTGGCCGCGGCCGGGGTGCGGATCCGCTGGAACCACCGGGTCACCGGCATCACCCAGGACGCGCAGGGCGTCACCGTCGAGTGCCACACCCCCGAGGGGCCGGCCCTCCTGCGCGGCTCCCACGCCCTGTCCTGCCTGGGCGCCCACGGCGGCGTGGTCCGCGACGCGCTCGGGCTGTCCTTCGACGGCACCACCTTCGAGGACCGCTTCCTCATCTGCGACATCCGCGCCGACCTTCCCGGCTGGGAACGCGAACGCCGCTTCTACTTCGACCCCGAGTGGAACCCCGGCCGCCAGGTCCTCATCCACCCCTGCCCCGACTCGGTGTACCGCATCGACTGGCAGGTCCCGTCCGACTTCGACCTGGAGGCGGAGGAGGCGGGCGGGCGCCTGGACGCGCGCATCCGCCAGATCGTCGGGGACAAGCCCTACGAGATCGTCTGGCGCTCGGTGTACCGGTTCCACACCCGCGTGGTCGAACGCATGCGCTCGGGGCGGGTCCTCCTACTGGGCGACAACGCCCACCTCGTGGCGCCCTTCGGCGCACGCGGGCTCAACTCCGGCGTCCAGGACGCCGAGAACGCCGCCTGGAAGCTCGCCTACGTCCTCGCGGGGTGGGCGGGCGAGGAGCTCCTGGAGAGCTACCACACCGAACGCCACGCCGCCGCGCAGGAGAACGCCGAGGTCACCGGCGCCACCATGCGCTTCCTCGTCCCCCACGGCGACGACGAGCACCACACCCGCGTCACCGTCCTCGAACGCGCCCTCACCGAGGACTCCGCCCGGGCCCTGGTCGACTCCGGCCGCCTCGCCGAACCCTTCTGGTACACCGGGTCCGCCCTGACCACGCCCTGCCCCGAACGCCCCTTCGGTGGACGGCCGCCCCGGGGGGCGACGCCCTCCCCGTGTCCGGGCGTGATCCTCCCCGACGCCCCGGTCAGCGTCCCCGACGCCGTCGGGTCCGGTACGAGCGCGGTGGAGCGGATCCGGCCGCTGCTGCGCGAGGGGCTGACCCTGCTCCTGGGCCCCGCACCGGAGGGCCTCGACCCGGACCTCTTCCTGGACGCCGCGCGCACCGCCGCGCGCGAGGCCACCGGCGCCCCCGTCACCGCCCTGTACCTGGACGACGTCGACACCACGGGCGCGCTCGCCGCGGCACTGGAACCCGACCCCGGCCAGGTGTGGCTGGTGCGCCCCGACGCACACGTCGCCGCCGTCGTCCCCGGACACGACCCCGGCGCCGTCGGCGCAGCCGTCCGTACCTGCCTCGGGCTCACAGCCGCCGACGGACCCGACGACCGGTCCGGGCGGACCCGGCGCGAACGGCCCGCCCGGACCGCCTGACCCGGCCCGCCGCCCCGCACGACCCCCGAGAGCGGGCCAAAGGACCGCAGACCAGCTCGAACCAGAACCGGACAGCACGGGTGCGACCACCGTCGCGACCGTCCCAGCCCACGGTGAGGAGAGAACACCGCCATGGCCCACTACCGTCGGATCGGCGAGGTGCCGCGCACCCGCCACACCCAGCACCGCAACCCCGAGGGCGGCCTGTACTACGAGGAGCTGATGGGGGAGGAGGGGTTCTCCGCGGACTCCTCGCTCCTCTACCACCGCGCCATCCCCTCCGCCATCGTCGACGCCGCCGAGTGGGAGGTGCCCGACCAGGCCCGCACCCGCAACGCACCGATGGTCCCGCGCCACCTGCGGCTCCACGACCTGTTCACCGGTGAGGACTGGAAGGCCGCCGACGTCGTCGCGTCGCGCCGCCTCGTCCTGGGCAACGACGACGTGCGCATCTCCTACGTGGTCGCGGGCGCGCCCTCCGAGCTCTACCGCAACGGCATCGGCGACGAGTGCGTGTACGTGGAGTCCGGCACCGCCCGGGTGGAGACCGTGTTCGGCCTCCTGGAGGTCGGCCAGGGCGACTACGTCATCTTGCCGCGCGCCACCACCCACCGCTGGGTACCCACCGGAGACCAGCCGCTGCGCGCGTACGTGGTGGAGGCCAACAGCCACATCGCCCCGCCCAAGCGCTACCTGTCCAGGTACGGACAGCTCCTGGAGCACTCCCCCTACTGCGAACGCGACCTGCGCGGCCCCTCCGAACCGCTGCTGGCCCAGGGCGAGAACGTCGACGTGCTCATCAAGCACAGGGGCAGCGGTCCCGGGGGCATCTCCGGCACGCGGTACACCTACCCCGAGCACCCGTTCGACGTCGTCGGCTGGGACGGCTGCCTGTACCCGTACGTCCTCAACATCGCCGACTTCCAGCCCATCACCGGCCGCGTCCACCAGCCGCCGCCCGTCCACCAGGTGTTCGAGGGCAACAACTTCGTCATCTGCAACTTCGTCCCCCGCAAGGTGGACTACCACCCCGGGGCCATCCCGGTGCCCTACTACCACTCCAACGTGGACTCCGACGAGGTCATGTTCTACTGCGGCGGGAACTACGAGGCCCGCAAGGGGTCCGGCATCGGCCAGGGGTCCATCTCCCTGCACCCCGGCGGCCACTCCCACGGGCCGCAGCCCGGCGCGTACGAGCGCAGCATCGGCGCCGAGTTCTTCGACGAGCTCGCGGTCATGGTGGACACCTTCCGCCCGCTCGACCTGGGTGAGGGGGGCACCGCCGCCGACGACGGCGGATACGCGTGGACCTGGGCCGGAGGAAAGAGGGAGCGCTCGTGAGCGGAGTCCTGTACCGCAAGCTGTTCGACGACGCCGCGCTGTTCCCGCCGGGCAACGCGCCGATGGGCGAGGCGCTGCCCGCCCACCGGGCCCACCTGGCGGGCCGCCGCGCCGGGTACGTCGGCCCCTTCCTGGTCTCCGACGCGCGCGTGGCCGAACTGCGCACCGTCCTGGGCAGGGAGCGCAGGGACGGGGACGACCGCCACGCGAACCCCGGGGGCCCCGGGCCGGGGGGCGCCGACGCCCCCCTCACGGTGGCCGTCACCGTCCCGGGCGGCGCGGAGGAGGTGGGGGCGGCGGTCGACGCGGTCCTCGCCGATCCGGCGCTGCGCCTGTCCGCGGTCGAGGTCGCCGCCGCACCCGGCCGCACCCGGGAGGCGGCGGAGGCGCTGCGCACCCACCTGCCCGACGGCGCCGAGGGGTTCGTGGAGGTCTCCCGCCAGGGGGACGTGCACGCCGACCTGGTGGCACTGGTCGGCACCGGCCACCACGCCAAGTTCCGCACCGGGGGGCTCACCCCCGAGGCCCACCCGGGCGAGCAGGAGCTCGCGGAGTCCCTGTACGCGGCGGTCGGGCTGGGCGTGCCGTTCAAGTGCACGGCCGGGCTCCACCACGCGGTCCGCCACACGTCCCGGGAGGGGTTCGAGCAGCACGGCTTCCTCAACGTGCTTCTCGCGACCGGTGTCCTCCTCGGCGGCGGGGCCGCCGAGGACGCCGCCCGCGTCCTGGCCGAACGCGACGGGGCGACCGTGGCCGGACTCGCCGCCAAGCTCACCGACGAGGAGGCCGAGACCGTGCGCGGCACATTCCGCTCCTTCGGCACGTGCAGCGTCACCGACCCCCTGGAGGACCTGGTCGTCCTGGGCGCCCTGCCCGCACCCGGGCCGCGGTGACCCGCCCGTCCCCGACCAGCCCCCGGCCCGTCCCGGGGCCCGGCCCTCCACCGGGCCGGCCCGGGACCGACCCCGATCCACCGACCGTCCACTCCCAGAAAGCACCGCTCATGCCCGACAGCTGGCTCGACCTCGACCCGGACGCGCAGTTCGGCCTGGCCACCCTGCCCTACGGGGTGTTCAGCACCGGCCCCGACACCGAACCGCGTGTGGGCGTGGCCGTCGGAGAACACGTCCTGGACCTCGCAGGCGCGGCCCGCGCCCTGGGCGCCCCGTTCGCGGACACCGTCGCCCGGCCCGACCTGGACGCCCTGCTGGCGGCCGGACGCCCGGTGTGGGACCAGGTGCGGTCCTCCCTCACCCGGTGGCTCACCGACTCCGTCCACGCCGAGACCGTCCGTCCGCACCTGGTGGACCGGTCGTCGGTACGCATGCACCTGCCGTTCACCGTGGCCGACTACGTGGACTTCTACGCCTCGGAGCACCACGCCACCAACGTGGGCCGTATCTTCCGCCCCGACCAGGAGCCCCTCACTCCGAACTGGAAACACCTGCCGATCGGCTACCACGGCCGCTCGGGCACGATCGTGGTGTCGGGGACCGACATCGTGCGCCCCACCGGCCAGCGCAAACCGCCGACCGAGCCCGCCCCGGTCTTCGGGCCGTCCGTGCGCCTGGACATCGAGGCCGAGGTCGGTTTCGTGGTGGGCACGCCCAGTCCCATGGGCGAGCGCGTGGAGGTGGACTCCTTCCCCGACCACGTGTTCGGCGTGTTCCTGCTCAACGACTGGTCCTCGCGCGACCTCCAGGCCTGGGAGTACGTGCCGCTGGGGCCGTTCCTGGGCAAGTCGTTCGCCACGTCCGTCTCCCCGTGGGTCGTGCCCGTCTCCGCCCTGGAGGCGGCCCGGGTCGAGCAGCCCGCCCAGGACCCCGAGCCGCTGCCCTACCTTCGGGGGACGCGCCCCTGGGGCCTGGACCTGCGCCTGGAGGTCCGGCTCAACGGGCACGTGGTGTCCAACCCCCCGTTCGCCCAGATGTACTGGACCGCCGCTCAGCAGCTCGCCCACATGACCGTCAACGGCGCCTCGCTGCGGACCGGTGACGTCTACGCCTCCGGCACCGTCAGCGGCCCCGGGGCCGACCAGCGCGGCTCCCTCCTGGAGCTCTCCTGGAGCGGCAAGGAGCCCCTGCGGCTGCCCGACGGCACCGAGCGGGCCTTCCTGGAGGACGGTGACGAGGTGGTCATCACCGCGACCGCCCCCGGCCCGGACGGCGCCCCGGTCCACTTCGGAGAGGTGGCGGGCCGGATCCTCCCCGCGAGGTAGTCCGGGCCCCGGAGGCCGCGGCCGCGCCGACCCCGTGGTCGGCGCGGCCGATCGCGCGGGCCGCGTCGTCCGGGCGGAGCGCGGTCGGGTTCACTGGCGGCATGGTGAACTCCGCACAGCCGCCCCGGCACAACCCCGACATCGTGCTCTTCGACCTCTTCGGCGTCATCGCGTGCCACCAGTCGGAGGAGGGCAGGGACCAACTGGTGGTGGCGGCGGACGCACACGTGCCCGCACCGGCCTTCTGGAAGGCGTACTGGGAGCTGCGGCCCGACTACGACCGCGGTGACGTGGACGGTCCGGGCTACTGGGGCCGCATGGCCCGGGCCCTGGGCGTCCGCTTCGACGACCGGCGGGTCGCCGCCCTGGTGGCGGCCGACATCGCCAGTTGGAGCGCCGTCGACGCCGCCATGGTCGACCTGGTCACGGAACTGGCGGACTCGGGCCGGACCGTGGCCCTGCTCTCCAACATCCCCGAGGAGCTCGCCGCCCACTACGAGGCCGAGCACCCCTGGTTCGGGCGCTTCCGGGTCCGGGGACTCTCCTGCCGCATCGGCCACGCCAAACCCGAGGAGGGCGCCTACCTCTGGTGCAGGGAGGCCCTGGGCGCGGACGCGGAGCGCATCCTCTTCGTGGACGACCGGGAGGTCAACGTCCGCGCGGCCGAGGGGGTCGGCATGCGCGGCCACGTCTTCACGTCCCGCGAGCGCCTGTCGGAGGCTCTGGCCGGGTAGTGCCCGCACGGCGAACGGGCCGGGCGGCTGCTGCCGTCCGGCCCGTTCGCGGGGCGTGGGTGGGCGGGGTCTACCCGGCGGACCCGGCCCGGCTGGGGATGGCGTCCAGGTCGTCGTCGCGCGTCTCGCGGCTGATCAGCAGGGCGACGAGGGTGATCACGCCGACCAGGACGAGGTAGCCGCCGACCCAGACCAGGCCGAAGGCGCCCGCGAGCCAGGTCGCGATGTAGGGGGCGAACGAGGCCCCCAGCAGGCCCGCCATGTTGTACGCGACCGAGGCGCCGGTGTAGCGGACGTTGGTCGGGAACAGCTCCGGCAGGACCGCCGCCATGGGGCCGAAGGTCAGGCCCATCAGGGAGAGGCCGATGATCAGGAAGGCCATGACCCCGACCGTGCCCCCGCTGCCCATCATCGGGCCCATCGCGAAGCCGAAGACGATGATCGCGACGGTGACCACGATCAGGGTGGGCTTGCGGCCGAACCGGTCCGCGAGGAGCCCGGAGACCGGCGTGAACAGGGCGAAGAACACCACGCCGATCATCAGGAAGACGAGGAACTGCGAGCGCTCGTAGCCCAGGCCGGCCTCGGGGTCGGTGCCAAAGCCCAGGGAGAACACGGTCATGAGGTAGAACAGCACGTAGGTCGCGACCATGATCAGGGTGCCCAGGACGACCGCCCGCCAGCTGGTGCGGAACAGTTCGACGATGGGGGTCTTGACCCGCTCGCCGGACGCGACGACCTTCGCGAACGCGGGGGTCTCGTGCAGGGTCAGCCGGACCCAGAGGCCGACGACGATCAGCAGGGTCGAGAGCAGGAACGGGACACGCCAGCCCCAGGCCAGGAACGTCTCGTCGCTCATGGTCTGGCTCAGGACCAGGAACACGCCGTTGGCGAGGAAGAACCCGATCGGGGCGCCCAGCTGCGGGAACGTTCCGTAGAAGCCGCGCTTTCCGGCGGGGGCGTTCTCCGTCGCCAACAGTGCGGCTCCGCCCCACTCGCCGCCCAGGCCGAGCCCCTGGCCGAACCGGCAGATCGCCAGCAGGACGGGGGCCAGGACGCCCACCTGCGCGTAGATGGGCAGCACACCGATGCCGACGGTCGCGATGCCCATGGTGAGCAGGGACGCCACCAGCGTGGCCTTGCGGCCGATCCGGTCGCCGAAGTGCCCGAACACCCAGGAACCGATGGGGCGGGCGACGAACGCGATCGCGAAGGTGGCCAGCGACTGGAGCCGCGCCGCCATCAGGTCGCCCTCGGGGAAGAACAGCATCGGGAAGACCAGGACCGCGGCCGTGGCGTAGATGTAGAAGTCGTAGAACTCGATGGACGTGCCCACGAGGCTGGCCGTGAGGACCTTGCGCCTGGGGTTGGTCGGTGGATCGGCCAGGTCTGGCGAGCGTGGGGCGACGTCCGTCATGGGACTTCTTTCCAGGTCAGTGCGGTGTTGGTGGCTGGATGTTAGCCGCGGTGGACACCATGTGAAACATTTGTCTCACCATGTGGACGGGCGAAGCGGTCGTCTCCGCCCGTCGGCACAGGGTCGGAGCGCGGGAGGGCCTGCCGGTTCGGGCGTTCTCGTCCCACTGCGTGGGACGCGTCACGCGGGGCGGGTCCGGGTCGCGGATCCGCTCCCGCGGCGGTGCTCAGCTTCCGGGTACGGCCCCTGTGCGCACCACCCGCGTACAGTTCGCCCGGAACCGCTTGACCAGTTCGCCGTTGGGGCGGTCGCTGCGCTCCACCCACTCCCGGGCGGCCTCCTCGCTCGCCCCGCCCGACACCTGGCGCCGGTGCAGTCTGCGCTCCCGTACCCCGTCGTCGGCCTCCACGTACCAGAGTTCGGCGAACAGCCCCCGCAGTTGCGCCCAGGGGTGGTCGTCGCTCGCGAGGTAGTTGCCCTCGGTCACGACCAGGAGTGTGTGCGGCTCGACCACGTGCCGCGCGGCCACCGGTTCGTGCAGGGTCCGGTCGTAGTCGGGAACGTAGACCGGATGGTCCGTCTCGGTCAGCAGTCGGCGCACCAGCGCCGCGTACCCGTGCGCGTCGAAGGTGTCCGGAGCGCCCTTGCGGTCGAGCCGGCCCAGGCGTTCGAGCTGGGCGTTGGACAGGTGGAAGCCGTCCATGGGCAGGTAACCGGCGGTACCGGGCCCCAGGGCGCGGCCGACCTCGGCCACCAGGTGGCGGGCGAGCGTCGACTTCCCCGCGGCGGGAGGTCCGGTCAGGCCGAGCACGGCCCGGCGGGTACCGCCCGCGGCGGCCTCCCGGGCCAGGGCGAGGGCGTCGGCGACAAGCGGTTCGGGCATGGACACGACCCTATGCCCCGGAGCCTTCCCCCGCCCGCCCGCGCCCGGCCCGTTTCCTGCGCAGGGTCACGGGCGGGAGGGCGGGCCGTCCGCCCGCAGGCCCGACAGGCACACCTCCACCACGGTGTCGGCGAGTCCGGCCAGGGGGACACCGGGATCCATGAGCCACTGCACGAGGCAGCCCTCGATCGCGCCGACCACCACGGTGGCCTCGGGCTCTCCGACACCGGGGCGCAGGTCGCCCTCGTCGGCGGCCTCACGCAGGAGGCCGGCGACGGCGCCCCGGTACTCGCGGTAGACCGTCGCCATGTCCAGGGGGGCGGCGTCACCCCTGTGGCGGCCCGCCGCCCACAGGTCGACCATCACGCGGGTGAGATCGGGTTCGTCCGCGAGCATGGCCACGACCGACCGCACGAGGCAGGTGAGCCGCTCGACGGCCGGGACCCCTGGCGCGGTGATGTGCCCGAGCACGCCGTCGGAGCGTTCGGCCAGCCGTGCGAAAGCGGCGGCCAGCAGGTCGTCCCGGCTGTTGAAGGAGAGGTAGACGCTGCCCTTGGCGATCCCCGCCTCGGCGGCGACGTCCTCGATCCGGGTCGCGGCGAACCCCTGCCGCGCGAACACGCGTACGGCGGCGGACAGGATCTCCTCACGCCGCGCCGACCGGTCGACCCTCTTCGGTGCCATGGGCTCCCCCCTCCGCCGTTGCCCGTACCGCCCCGGGGAGCATATGGCCCAGCAGGAGTTTGACGAGCATGACGGGGGCCAGCCAGGCCAGGGCGTCGGGCACCGGCAGGAACAGCAGTGCGGCGGTCGATCCGGTCGCGGTGGCGCAGAACGCGACGGGCGCGCGCAGGGGGAGCGGTGTGAGACCGACGGCCACGGCGCAGGCCAGGGCGAACAGGTACAGGGCGGCGGCGGTCCACCAGCCGAAGCCGGGCACGAACAGGGCCAGCGCGAAGGGTTGGAGGTGGAGTGCCACGAACCCCGTGTGGTGGCGGAGGGTGCGGCCGGGCGCGTGGTAGCGGCGTTTGGCCGCCGCGGTCGAGGTGGCCACGGCGCCGCCGAAGAAGTCGAAGGCGACGACTGCGGTGACCGCGGTCGCCGCCGCGGGCAGGTCCGCGGCGAGGCAGGCGCCGACGGCGAGGGCGGTGCCCGCCAGGGCACAGGCCAGGGTGGTGGCGAGCTCCCCGGGGGAGGGGTCGGAGCCGACCAGGGCCTTGGTGAACCGGTGCCGGACGCGCGTGGGGGGATCGGCGCGCGGTGCGCGCCGGGAGGCGGCGTGCGGTCCGTGCCCGGGTGCGGCGGGTGTGGAGGCCTTCGGGTGGCCGGTGTCCATGGTTGCTCCGATCCTAAAATGACTGACTGGTCAGTCATAATAAGCCCCGGGGCACGGCACGGAAAGGGGCCGGCGCCGGAGGATCTCCGGCACCGGCCCCTCCGCCCGTCGTTCAGGGCGCGACCGCGGTGGCCGGGGGGAGAGGTGTCAGGGGGCGTGCCCCACGTGTGCCATGGCCTGGCGCAGCAGTACCCCCTGGCCGCCCGTCATCTCCTCGCGCAACTGCGGGCTGGCCGCCTCCTCCGGGGTGAACCACTCCAGGTCCAGTGCGTCCTGCCGGGGCTGGCAGTCGCCCGAGACCGGGACGATGTAGGCCAGCGCCACCGCGTGCTGGCGCGCGTCGTGGAACGGGGTGACGCCCGGAGTGGGAAAGTACTCGGCGACCGTGAACGGCTGGGGCGAACCGGGGATGCGGGGCAGGGCGACCGGGCCCAGGTCCTTCTCCAGGTGCCGGAGGAGGGCGTCGCGCACCCGCTCGTGGTACAGCACGCGGCCGGAGACGACCGAGCGCTGGAAGCTGCCGTCGGGGGTGGCGCGCAGAAGCAGGCCGACATGGGTCACCTGGCCCGCCTCGTCCACCCGGACGGGTACCGCCTGGACGTAGAGGACGGGCATCCGGCCCCGGAGGCTCTCCAGTTCCTCATGGGCGAGCCAGCCGGGCTGGGTGTCGGCGGTTTCGGTCATCGGGTGCGCGGTGGGTGCCCCCGGCCGCGGGGCCGGGCTGCGGTCACCGCTCCCTCCCTTCGTCTTGCTGTCCCTGAGGTCGGCCCGGGGGTCCGGCCCGTGGGCGCGGACACCGGGTGTCACATGTACTGCTTCTACCGCATTCACGACCGTAAAGCACGGTGCGGACCGGATTTCGGGAGTGTCCGAGAGAGATGAGGAAGGGTCCGGAGTCGCGGACCCCGCCGCCGCGCGACCCGGCATCTCAGGACAGGGTGACACCAACCTGTCCGGGTGGCTACATTGGCGAGATTTCGCGGGTTTTTCTCACGGAAAGCCTCCCGTGGCTTCTCTGCAGAGGCTACGATCTCGTACGCGGTTGCGTAGTGGAAAGGTTACGTCTGGTGAGAGGTGGCCCGAGTGGTGATGGATGCCCGGTTCTCTGCCCAGGAGCGTTTCCGCTGTACAGGTGTGACGGTCGTACCCGTCCACGGTGAGATCGACCTCGCCACAGCCGACCGCATGCGCGATCGGCTGCTCCAGGCCGCACACGCCTCACGGTGCGACTGCCTGGTCGTGGACATGTCAGGACTCGACTTCTTCGACGCGAGCGGGGTGAGCGCCCTCGTGTCGGTCTTCAGGACCCTCACCGCCGAGGGGCGCCACGTGGTGCTCGCCGAACCCGCGCCCATCGTCGCGCGCGTGCTCGAGGCACTCGGAATGGGGCGCCTGTTCGAGATCTACCCGATCCTGGAGATGGCACTGACCCACACCAGCGGACTGCGGGTCAACGGCGACCCGATCGGCGACACGGTCCCTGGCGGACCGTGAGCCGGCACCGGCCCCGGCCCCGTGACACAGGACCCCG
>NZ_JBHXQY010000107.1:0-15609 GCF_042716955.1 Nocardiopsis sp. NPDC058631
CCCTTGACCCAGTACTCGTTGCGGCGGGTACCTCCCGCGCCCCGACGGGGCGCGGCTCAGACCCGGGTGAGGACCGACGACAGGGCGTCGACGACGTAGGGGTCGTACTCGCTGTCGGTGTCCATCCTCAGTCGCTCCAGCACCGCTGTGCGGCGCTCGGCGTCCCCGTTCTCTCCCACGAGGTCGTCGAACGCGTTGGCGACCTTGATGATCCGGCTGCCCAGGGGCGGTACGCCCTCGTCCCCGTCTCCGGCGAGCGGCTCGCACTGGCGCCGGACCATCTCCGCGACGTTGTCCAGCACTCCGGTCTCCCGGATGATCGCCGAGCCCAGTTCGGCTATCCGTCTCTGCTCCCTCGGGGAGGCGAGGACGGTCGCGCCGCCCGCGATGGGCTCCCGCAGCGACAGCTGGCCGATGTCGTGCATCAGCGCCGCGTACTCCAACTCCAGCAGTTCCGCCTCCGCCAGCCCCAGTTCACAGGCGATCCCGTGGGACAGCTGGCTGACCCGGCGCGAGTGGCCGTTCTCCACGTACCCGCCCACCTCGGTCACCCGGGAGAGCGCCCGCACCGTCTCCAGGTAGGTGCGCCGCACCTCCGCGTGGCGGCGGAAGGCCGCCTGCGACACCAGCAGCGGCGCCGTGAACACCAGGAGTCCGACCAGCCCGGTCACCGTGCAGGCGAGAGCGATCAGCACCCCGCTGGAACCGATCGCCGCGCCCGTGGCGAACTGGGCGCGCAACTCGTCGCGGACCGCGACCAGGAGGCGGGTGCGCAGGCGCTCGGCCCTGAGCACCGCCGCGACGAGGGAGTCGGCGAACCAGGTGAGCAGCACCAGGACGGCCATCAACAGTGTGGCCGTCACCGAGGGACCCACCAGTTCCAGCTGCTCGGCGACCGGCCGGAAGGCCACCGCGAGCACCGCCGCCGCGAACACCCGCCGGGCCGCGTCCTCGACCCGCGGGCTGCGCCCGACCGCGACGTGCGGAAGCTCGCCCAGGGCCACGCCCAGGGCGACCACCGCCACCACCTGCCAGGCGGAGTGATGGAGCGGCCCGGCTCCCAGAGTCAGCAGGAAGGCGTAGCTGATCGCACCGGCCGAGGCGATCGGCGCGACCTCACGGGACCCCGGCAAGGTGATCCTGGCCAGTTCGCCGACGGCGATGACCAGGCAGAAGGCGAGCGCCACATAGGGTTCGACGAAACCGGAGGTGGCCGTCCACACCAGGGCGGCCAGGGCCCCTGCCCCCACCGAGCCGACGAGCACGGCGCGGAACGGCCGGGCCGTGCGCCAGAGCGGACCGCGCGAGCGCTGGTGGCTCAGGGCCCCGCCCTCGGGGCCGCTCAGCGGCGGGCGCGACGTCCCCGCGCCGTCGGACTGCTTCTGGGTCATCATCGGTCGCTCCCGCCCGTCACCGCGTCGGCGGGCGCGGACGTGTCGGCCGGCGTGCCCTCCGTGCACGCCTCGTCGTCGGCGGGCACGTCCGCCGGTACCGGACAGGTCCGGTTCGTGGGATCGGCCTCGGTGTAGCAGCCGCCCGGCGGCTCGGCGATGTCCGGCGTCTCCCACCCCTCGCGTTCGACGGCGCGCACGAGTGCCTCGACCATCCGCGGGTCGAACTGGGTCCCGGCGCAGGCGCGCAGTTCGGCGATGGCGTCCTCCGCCGACCACGCCTGCCGGTAGGAGCGCGTGGAGGTGAGGCAGTCGAAGACGTCGGCGACGCTGATGATGCGCGCGGACTCGGGGATCTCCATCCCCACCAGCCCCATGGGGTATCCGCGTCCGTCGAGGCGCTCGTGGTGGTGACGGATCCCGGCCAGGGCCTCGTCCAGGAAGCTGATCTCCCGGACGATCTCGTAGCCGCGCGTCGGGTGGAGCTTGATGGCCGCGTACTCGTCGTCGGTGAGTTTGCCCGTCTTCTGCAACACCTTGGTGGGTACTCCGAGCTTGCCGATGTCGTGCAGCATTCCGGCGTACCGGATCTTCTGCACCCGCTCGGCGGGCATACCCAGTTCCCGGGCGATCATGGCAGCGCCCTCGGCGACGCGCATGCAGTGGCCCCGGGTGTAGTAGTCCTTGGTCTCCACCGCCTGGCAGAGGGTGGCGAGGGTCGCCTCGTGGGCGCGTGCCTCGTCCAACTGCTGGGCGAAGGTCCAGCGTGCGATGAACAGGGGCAGCAGGACCAGGAGCGGGGCGACGAGCCCGACCCCTCCCCAGACCGCCGCGATGGCGAGCCCCAGCATCTGGTAGCCCATGGAGGACAGTTCCACGGCCGCCAGCGGCCGCCAGTGGAGCCTGCTCCGGTTCCCGGCCCGCACGACTCCCAGCGTCCACATGAGGACGCCCATGAGAACCGAGTTGACCACGGAGTGGGTCAGGACTGCGCCGACATAGGGGAGCACCACGGCCGGGAAGTCCTCCCGGCCGGGTTCTCCCACCGTTCCGCCGAGCAGAAGATAGACGTGTCCGGCCGCGTAGGCCGCCAGTGCGAACTGTGCGCCGTTGAAGGCCCTCTTGACCAGGTCCAGCCTGCGGATCGTGAGGCAGGAGGCGAAACCGACAACCGCCGCCCCGACCGGTCCGACCAGGACGACCGCGGCCAGGGCGACCGCCGAGCTCGGTGATATCCCCGCTTTGACGCCCTTGAGGGCGGCTGTACTGATCGACTCCGCGACCACGAAGAGGATCGCTATGAGGACCAGCGTCTGCAGATCGATCCCGGAGTAGGGACCGACGAGCACGACGGCGACAGCACTGACAACGATGATTCCGACGTAGACACGCGCGCCCCGAGGAAGAGCCCGCACCCCCGTTCACCCCCCGCCAATGACGACCGGACTGTCATGGTTTCACCGGTTCTGTTCTACCACCAGGACCACCCGGTGAAGGCGGTTACGACCCAAAGAACACCCATCGCGGTGTGGAGCATGCTGATGAACATCGTTGTTCCCCTCTCCCCGACGCGGACGCACCACCCATTCCCCCGGGTACGCCGCGTAAATTACCCCATTCGCTGGATATGACGTCCAGTTTAACGGGCAGCGACAGGCTCCTGATTACCCCCGACCCGAACCATCCACACTCCGGAGCCTCATGACGCCAACAAATTCCGGAACATGGAATTACTAATTCAATTAGTAATTTCTGGCAGTTACCCTGAGTCACTCGCCGTCGAGGGTCAGATAGGGCGGACCATCGGCTGCCACGCCGATTACACCTTACACACCCAGCCGCGATCACCTCGAACAACTACGGAACGTAGCCAGGCACAACGGGACCGGGGGTCTACGGGAAAAATCATTCCGAGTCGGTTACGGCCGGGAACGGACCCGACCTTCCGGGCGTGTCGGGGAACACGCGAAGAAGGACTCCCGGTCCACGGGTGACCAAAACCCCGACAGCCAGGGGGAATCCGAGAAGGCCTTTACACAAAAGCCCACAAAAGCCACACAAGGCAGCAGAATAAGCCAATTCAGAAATGGGGCACAAAATAGACAGTGGCGGAAGCTGGAATTCCAGCTTCCGCCACAGCGTGCGTCAGATGCGGGGTGCGCTCCTCAGGCGGACGCCCCCGGGGCCTCCACACCGGCCTCTTTGGCCACCTGCTCCGTGCGGGCCAGGGCCAGGCGTCCGAGCACCTTGTCGCGCAGGTCCATCGGGACGGGGTCGCACCCGCAGTGCTTGGCCACGAGCTTCTTCACCGCCTCGTCGAGGCCGTACTCCTCCAGGCAGGGGCTGCACCCGTCCAGGTGCTCCCTGATCTGCTCGCAGTTGCGCTCCTCCAGCTCACCGTCGATATAGGTGTAGAGCTTGTCGAGCACCTCGCTGCACGGGGTGTCGCTGTGTTCGCCGTGGCCGCCGCTCATTGCAGATCTCCTCGATCCGAGCCGTCCTGTCCCGCACCCGCGGACGTTCCCGAGGCGACACCGGCGGCTGCGGCCGCCCTCGCCGGCAGGAAACCGCGATCCGCCGCGTACTCCTCCAGGTGCGACCGGAGCTGGCGGCGGCCCCTGTGCAGCCGGGACATGACCGTCCCGATCGGCGTCCCCATGATCTCGGCGACCTCCTTGTACGCGAATCCCTCGACATCGGCGAGGTAGACGGCGATCCGGAAGTCCTCGGGCAGCTCCTGGAGAGCCCGCTTGACGTCGCTGTCGGGGAGGTGTTCGAGGGCCTCGGCCTCAGCCGACTTCAGGCCGGCCGCGGTGTGCGACGCAGCCTGTGCCAGCTGCCAGTCCTCGACGTCCTCGGTCCCCGCCTGCTTCGGCTCGCGCTGCTTCTTGCGATAGGAGTTGATGAAGGTGTTGGTGAGGATGCGGTACAGCCACGCCTTGAGGTTCGTCCCCTGTTTGAACTGATGGAACGAACCGAACGCCTTGGCGAAGGTCTCCTGGACGAGGTCTTCCGCGTCAGCGGGGTTGCGTGTCATCCGCAACGCCGCGGAGTAGAGCTGGTCGAGGAAGGGGAGCACGTCCCTCTCGAACCGCTCGTCCCTCTCCTCGGCTGTCTCCTGGCCCTGTTCCAAGCCCGTCGGCCTCCTCGCACTGGTCCCAGCTGGGGCATCCATACCCCAACGATACGGTCCCGTGGCTCGGACCCGTGCACCGCCACCTCGTGGCGGCGACACCGCATCCTCTCGCGCGAGACATGAACCGGCAGTCGGCATGGTCTGTTGACCCTCCTCATACGACACTCCTCCGCCTCGGGCATCCGCTTCCCGCGGCGGTGTGGAGGACAACAACGTTCGCCCCGGGCTGATTCCGTGCCGCCGGGGGACGAAGGTCCCTTACCAGCCCGAAATTGTCGTTTGCCTCCGTCAACTGAGGTGAGGCATGGCAGAGTGCGGGTAGGACCACCTGAAGGATGGGAGAGGAGCGCACTTGCAACCGTCCTCAACCCCTGCCTCCGAACGCCACCGCTCACCCGCGGCGCAGTTCGCCACCCCCGACCGCCTGTCGGACTACTGGAGGTTCTACTGGGCCGTCGCCGAGGCGCAGATCGCCCGGTGGCTACCCGACACCCCCTCGCGCCTGCTCGACGTCTCCAGCCCCGACTACCAGGGCACCCCCCGCGCGGTGGCCGCCGGCCACGACGTCGTGACCCTGCTGCCCTCCGCCGACATGGCGGTGCGCCGTCCGCTGACCCTCGTCAACGGGCGCGCGATGGTGCCGCGCCCGGCGCGGCGCGGGCGCCTGCGCCACGTCGTCGGGGACTCGGCCTTCCTGCGCAACTTCGCCTCCGAGGCCTTCGACGGGGTGATCGCCGACAACCGGGTGCTCTCCCGCCACCTGGCCACCGAGTCGTCCGTGGCCGAGGTCGCCCGTGTGCTGCGGCCGGGGGGACGGGCCCTGCTGTGCGTGGACTCGGTGGTGCTGGGCATGGCTCTGCTCGCCGAACAGGACTGCTGGCCCGAGCTCAGCCACGCGCCGAGCGCCGACGTGCTCCTGGTCCCCTGGCCCGACGGTTCCATCACCCGGTGCTTCACCGCCGAACAGCTCACCGAGACGCTCGCGGACGCGGGGCTGGAGCTGGAGTGGGTCAAACCCCGCACGGTGCTGTCCGCCTCCACCGTGGAGATGATGCTGGCCCGCGACCCGAGGTCGATGGGGCGCCTGGTGGAGATGGAGCTGCGGGCCACCGAGTCCGACGACTACGTCGGCGTGCACCTGGTGGCCAGCGCCCGCAAACCCGGCTAGGACGTGTGTTCCGGACGGCTCCCGGGCCGGTGGGCGGCCGTCCGGTCGAGGTCGCCCACGCCGCCGAGGCGGAGGCCTCCGCTACAGGGCGGTGAGCGAGGCGACCCCGTTCACCAGGGCGAAGACCAGCAGGACCGGGCCCGCGCCCGCGCCGGTGGCGAAACTGGGGGCCAGGTCGCGGCGGTTCGCCCAGCGCACCGCGAGGAACGGCCACACGGTCAGCAGCGCAGCGAGTACGTACAGGCCGGGGTCGGCCAGGACGGGCGCGAGCGGGAAGAAGTGCACGCCCACGACCAGGCACACCCACGGAGCGAGGTACGCGCTCCGTCCCAGAGCCAGCAGCACGATCACGCCGAGCAGGGCGACACCGAACTCGATGCCGAGGACGAGGAGGTACAGGTCCATCCCGCCCTCGCCGGACAGGACGGAACCGCTGTCCCAGTGGAGCCAGGACGTGACACCGCCGAACACCGCGAGGAGCAGGCCCACGGCCGACCCGCCGCCCAGCCACCACGTGGCCGGTCCGGCCGGGGGCCGCTCCTGAGCCCATCCGAACCACGCCGAGGCGAAGAAGCCGAAGACGGCGGTGGTCATGGCGGCGTCGCGGACGAAGACGTCCATGGGACCTCACAGGTGGGGCGGGGGTAGCCGGGGGACACGTCAGCCTTCCACACGCCGCGGGCGGCCCGCCCTCCGGTGTGCCGGAGGGCGGGCCTGACGACGGACCCCGTGTGACACTCCCTACTCGGCGAGTGGGAGGTACACGCGGTTGCCCTGTTCGGAGAACTCGGTGGACTTGTCGGCCATACCGCGCTCGATGGCGGCGACGGTGTCCAGCCCGTGTTCCTCCGCGTAGCGGCGCACGTCCTGGGTGATCTTCATGGAGCAGAACTTGGGACCGCACATGGAGCAGAAGTGCGCGGTCTTGGCCGGTTCGGCGGGCAGGGTCGCGTCATGGAAGGACTGGGCGGTCTCCGGGTCCAGCGCCAGGTGGAACTGGTCCTGCCACCGGAACTCGAACCGCGCCCGGGACAGCTCGTCGTCCCACTCCTGTGCCCCGGGGTGCCCCTTGGCCAGGTCCGCGGCGTGCGCGGCGAGCTTGTAGGTGATGACGCCGGTCTTGACGTCGTCACGGTCGGGGAGCCCCAGGTGTTCCTTGGGGGTGACGTAGCAGAGCATCGCCGTGCCGAGCCAGCCGATCTGCGCGGCACCGATCGCCGAGGTGATGTGGTCGTAGCCGGGGGCCACATCGGTGGTCAGGGGGCCGAGCGTGTAGAACGGAGCCTCTCCGCAGAGCTCCTCCTCCAGTCGGACGTTCTCCGCGATCCTGTGCATGGGGACGTGCCCGGGGCCCTCGACCATCACCTGCACGTCGTGCGCGCGGGCGACGTGGGTGAGCTCACCCAGGGTGCGGAGCTCGGCGAACTGGGCCTCGTCGTTGGCGTCGGCGATCGACCCGGGGCGCAACCCGTCTCCGAGGGAGAAGGTGACGTCGTACTCCCGGAGGATCTCGCACAGCTCCTCGTAGTGGGTGTACAGGAAGCTCTCCCGGTGGTGGGCCAGGCACCAGGCGGCCATGATGGAGCCGCCGCGCGAGACGATGCCGGTGACCCGGCGGGCGGTGAGCGGCACGTACCGCAGCAGCACCCCTGCGTGCACGGTCATGTAGTCCACGCCCTGCTCGCACTGCTCGATGACGGTGTCCCGGTAGACCTCCCAGCTGAGCTCGGCCGGGTCGCCGTTGACCTTCTCCAGCGCCTGGTAGATGGGGACGGTGCCGATCGGGACGGGCGAGTTGCGCAGGATGCGCTCCCGGGTCTCGTGGATGCGCTTGCCCGTGGACAGGTCCATGACGGTGTCGGCACCCCAGCGGGTGGCCCACACCATCTTCTCGACCTCCTCGGGGACGGAGGAGGTGACGGCGGAGTTGCCGATGTTGGCGTTGATCTTGACCAGGAAGTTCTTGCCGATGATCATCGGCTCGGACTCGGGGTGGCACCGGTTGGCGGGGATGACCGCGCGGCCGAGGGCCACCTCGGAGCGGACGAACTCGGGGTCGACGCCCTCGCGTTCGGCCACGAAGCGCATCTCGGGGGTGAGGGTTCCGGCCTTCGCGCAGGCGAGCTGGGTGACCGCGCCGTCGACCGGAGGCCGGCCCCCGGACCAGGTACGGCGGGTCGGGGGGAGGCCCCGGTGGACGTCGACGGACACGGTGTCGTCGGTGTAGGGGCCGGAGGTGTCGTACAGATCGAAGTGGCTGCCGTTGCTGAGTCCCACCCTGCGCCGGGGCACGCGCAGTGTGTGTCCCTCGGGGGTCACGACCTCGCGATAGACCTTGGATGATCCCATGATGGGCCCTGTGGTCACCTGGTGGCCGTCGGTACTGGAACCGCTGGTGGAACTGACGTCACGGCCGTCGGTAGCCGTCATGGCATGCCTCCCTACGTCGGAATTACCCGAACAGGTTCTGCGGTCGGCGACACCGTCGAGTCGCCCTCTCAGCCCGCCATGGCGCGAGCTCCCGCGTTGCGTATTCACATGTGTGGGCACGTCGAACGTGCCGCGGCACCTCGATCCCGGTGCCGGGGCCCTGGGGCCCCGCACACCATACACAGGAGGGACCCTGGCGTGTCCACCGTTCCGGGGGTCAGAAAAGTGTCCCCGGTTCGCCGCCCCCGGTGTCGGCGAGGGGTTCGAGGAGGTCGGGCCGGTTGTTCTTGATGGTGTTGACGTCGGTGGACACCTCGTCGACCGCGAACCGGTCGACGGGGGTCTCCCCCAGCAGGTGCGCCAGGTCGTCCGCGCCCGAGGCGGGGTCCAGCCAGACGTCCCAGTCCTCGGGCGGTACGACGACCGGCATGCGCTCGTGGATGTGGGCGAGCGCGGGCGCCGCCTCGGTGGTGATGACCGCGCAGCTCCACACCCAGGCGGCCGGGTCGTCCTCGGCCGCCTCCGGGTCGCGCCAGCGCTCGAAGATGCCCGCCAGCGCCAGGGGCCGACCGTCCCGGTAGTGGATGGAGTAGGGCTTCTTGTCGGCCTTGGCCTTGCGCTTCTTGTGCTGGGGGTCGGTCGCGGGCGAGGTACTGGCCTGCGTGGTCCCGTCCTTGGCGACGAGCTGCCACTCGTAGTAGGCGTCGGCGGGCAGCAGGCACCGTCGGCGGCGGTACGCGGTACGGAAGGCGGGCTTGTCCGCGACGGTCTCGCCTCGCGCGTTGATCATCCGGTAGCCGACGTTGCGGTCCTTGGCCCAGGAGGGGACCAGGCCCCAGCGCAGGGTGTGCAGGGACCTGGGGCCCCGGGGGCCCTGGTCGTCGGCCCGGGGCGGTGGTCCCAGCACGGCGTACACGGGCCTTCCGGGCGAGATGTTGTAGTCCGGCTCCAACTCCTCCAGGGGCGGCCACGACGCGGCGGGCGCATCCTCGGGGAGGGTCTGCTCGGGCAGCTCGAAGGCGAGCCGCAACTGGTGCACGTTCCGGGACTGGGCATAACGACCGCACATGTGCCCGATACTACGGCGTGGCCCCGTCAGTCCCCCGCGAGACACCGGCGTGGGCCGGGCGCCCCTGCGGCGGCCTCCGGGCTGCCCGGCTCACCACTGGGGGTCCCTGGGCGCCCGGGGCCCTCTGCGCCGGCGGGGCCGGGCGGGAACGTCCCGGACGGCCGCGTCGGATCCCCCGCTCCGTGCGGGGGCGCCGCCGCGCCCACCGCCCGCGGAAGCGCCGTCCGCACCGCTCCCCCGCCAGGCCCGGACCAGGCCGACCAGAACGGCCAGACCGCCCAGCGGCCCGAGGGTCCACGGCGCCCAGGAGTCCAGGGCACGCAGCAGGACCGACCGGACACGGGCCTGCTCCGCGTAGCCGGAGACCTGGTTGTCCGCCATCACCAGTTCCGTGTACAGCAGCGGCACCTCACCCCCGCCGTCCTGCGGCCGCAGGGTCTCCGCACGGGTCTCATGGGCGTTGACCACGATTCCGCTGACAGGTTCCACCCAGAAGGTACGGCTCACCTCCAGCCAGCGTGTGGCGGTGACCGTCCCGGAGGCCCCCTCCCGGAACAGGTCGGCGGGCACCGGACGCGCCGACTCCGGGACCTGGGCGGCCTCGACCCACTGGCTGTACCGGCGTACCGGGACCCCGGCGACCTCCTCCCGCTCCTGGAACTCCAGCATCGGCGCCGAGCGCACCTCCGCGTCGTAGAACGGGTGGTCGCCCTCCGGCGCCCCGGGCGGCCAGGAGTACACCAGGCCGGCCTGGCGGACCGCGCGGTCGCCGTCGACGTGCTCGCCGCAGCAGTTGACGGCCCTGCCGGTCTCCCGGTCCACGATGACCCGCCGGCTCCAGTGGTCGATCATCCGGTCGGGGACCGAGGCGTCCACGGACACCTCCCACGCCGACCAGTCCCCGCCGTGGGCGGAGCCGTCCACACGCGTGACCCGGGTGAGTTCGGCGGCCTCCACCCACGTCCAGGTGGACGTGTCGAGGTAGCCGGCGTCCTCGTCGACCATCCTGACGTCGAACGCGGTCTCCGCCGGCAGCAGGGCGATCCGCTCGTGCACGTACAGCGGCAGCAGGGCGGCGAGTGTCAGCAGGAACGCACCCAGGGCCACCAGGGCGGTGCCCCGTGGCAGGGAGCGCCCGGGGGTGCTCGCGGGCCCCACCTGGCTGTCGGACTCCGCCCCGGCCTCGGTCACGCTCATGTTCGGGCCTCCTCCGGGTCGGACTCCCTCAGGTCGTCGTCGGGCTGCGCCTCTTCCTGGCCGTCCGGCGCCCGGTCCGCCGCGGACCCTGGTGCGGAGGCCTCCTGTGAGGCCGGGGCCGTCGCGGGCGCGCGGACCGACGGCGGGTCGGCGTCGGCGGGGTCGTCCTCGCCGCGCTGCCCCAGGGCCAGGACGAGCCTGGCCGGCGCGGGCAGGCAGAGCAGCTGGGCGACCCAGCCGCGCAGCGCTCCCCCGAACGTCTCCGTGACGTCGTGGAAGGGCATGTACAGGGCCAGGTGGGTGCCCACGGCCATGGACAGCCCTGCCAGACCCAGCGCCACCACCGGTGGCCACGGTCCGGCCAGGTGGGGCAGCAACCGGCCCCCCATCGACGGGCGTCCCGGTTTGGCGTGGCGCAGGCGCCGGGGCGCACGACGGCCCAGCCACCACATGCACAGCAGGATCAGGCCGACCAGGGCAGCACCCGCCCAGCCCGCGACCCAGACACCGTAGGCCAGTCCGAGCGGCAGCACCGCCCAGCGGTTCAGCCGCCCGGACCCCGCCGAGGGCAGCGCCCGGGAGCCGCGCGGGGGCGAGGTGCGGACGGTACGCCCGCCCGGCAGGAGCCGGCGGGGCCACAGGGCAGCCACCACCAGCACGGCGGCCAGGCCCGCGCCCACGGCGAGGGCCCGGTGGTAGGCGGTGTCGGGCGTGTACGTGAGGGTGACCGTCCCCGCGCTGTCGGCGGGCAGGACCCACGCCTGCTTCCACCCCTCCAGGCGGATCGGCTCCAGTGGCCCGTCCGCGCCCTCCAGGACCGCCCGCCAGCCCTCGTTGAAGTTCTCGTTGACGACCAGGAAACTGTCCTCGTCGACGTCCACGTCGAAGCGTCGCTCTCCGGGGCCCCACTCGTGCAGGGCCTCCACCTCGGCCGTGGTGACCTCGGCCCGGTCCGCGGCCGGCTCGGCGGAACCGATGAGGGCCGAGCGCACCTCGTAGCGGTTGCCCGGGTCGACCACGACCCGGTTCCCGCCCTCGACCAGGTCCAGGTCCGTGCAGCTCTCGTAGCGCAGCGGCCGACCGGTGAGCTGGTCGGCGAGGGTCCCCTCGCTGATCCGCGTCTCCACCCGCTGCTCGTTGACCCGCAGCGTGGGGCCCAGCCCGCAGGCGGTGGAGGCATCGCCCTCCGGCAGCGGGTCCACCGGCTCCACACCGGGCAGCTCGACGGTGCCGATCTCCAGGGCCTGTCCCTCGGGGCGCTCGAACGTCACCCGCAGCGACGACGCGGTGAACTCGGCGAAGTCCACCCGGCCGCTACCGTCCAGCCAGCCCTCGCGGACGGTGTCGCCGCCCTCGACGGTCACCCGGATCGGCCGCATCACGCTGTCGGCGCGCGGGAACTCGACCGCCAGGTGGCCGATGGAGGCGGGCGCCCCCAGATCGATGTCGAGCCAGGGGTTCTTCTCCTCGGGGTCCGGGTACCAGACGGTGCTCCCGTCCCCGTCCAGCACGCCACGGCCCATGGCAGCCGGGTGCTCCACAGCGGTGGAGGACGCGGTCACGTGCGGGTAGGGGCTGGCCCGGTTCGCGGCGTTCTCCGCCTCCCTGGGGTCGGTGAGCACGACCTCGCCGGACACCGAGTGCGGTGAGGAGGCCGATGCGGCCGACAGTTCGAACGTGCGGTCCAGGCTGCGCGCGTCCTCGCCCTGCACCTGGAGGCGGGGGTTGCACACCCACACGTGGGAGCCCTCCATGCAGCCCGGGACGGTCCCGGTGGAACCGGTGAACAGCAGGGTCCCGGCGTCGTCGGGGCCGGGCACACGCAGGGTGCGGTCCAGTTCGAGGCCGGGGACGGAGAGGGAGGCGATCCCCACGCGGGTACCGAACCGGTACTCCGGCTCCCAGGCGAGCTCGTCCACGCGCACCCGCAGCGAGCTGGTGGGTCCCGGTGGGGCCATGAGCTCCTGGGGCTCCGCGGTCTCCGCGACGGGCACCTCCGCCTCGCCGGTGTCGGTGACCAGGGTGACCCGGGAGGGGGGCGGCTCGTCGGCGAGCTGTTCGAAGGCGATGCTGAGCCCGGTCAGGTCCTGGGGCTCGGAGAACTCGACCTCCAGCCACTGGCCCAGGGCCCCGGTGAAGGCGCTGGACCGCCACGAGGTGGTGAGGTCGTCGTCGAGCGCGGCGTGCGGCGCGTGTCCGGGGTCGCGGTCGCCGGCCAGGGCGCCGGCACCGCTCTCGGACGAGGAGGCACTCACCGAGTCGATCCCGATGTCCTCCGCGTGGGCGACGTGGTCCTCCCAGGCCGGATCGAGGACGTCGGGCGCGGGGACGTCGCGTTCGAGTTCCTCGTCCTCCGTCAGGGTCGCGGACACGTTACGGCGCACGTCGGAGTACACGACCTCGCGGCGGCGGGCGGTGTCGGTGACGATCGTGTCCTGGGCGGCGATCCCGGCGGCGCCGGGATCGTCACCCAGGAGGACGGGACGGTCGTCGGTGACCAGGCCCTGTTCGGCCAGGTGCAGCAGGGACTCCGGGCCGCCCGTGACCCGCAGCGTCCCCTCCGAGGGGACGGTGCCCACGGTCGGCGCCGCGTCCCCGACCTCGTAGACGGTCAGGGCCGGGTACGGCTGGTCGAACCACTGGGAGGCGGACTGGTGGTCCAGCGAGCCGATCACCGGACCGAACTCGGCGGCCTCGGTGATGCCCGGCGAGTTCTGGAGGGCCTGGTGGACCCGGGCGGGCCAGCCGCCGTTGTTGGCGGCCCGCTGGAGGTCGTTGCGGACGACCAGGTGGGTCACGCCCATGCGGGCGAGGGTGTCGGCGAGCCCTGCGGAACCGCGTCCGGAGGAGACGCGCTGGTCGATCTCGTGGGTGATGCGGGAGACACCCGCCGATCCCCAGGGGATGATCTGGTGGTTGGTCCATGCGCCGTCCAGGAGCGGTTGCAGGGGTTCGTCGAGGGGGCGGCCCCACTCGTACTCCCCGCGTGCCGAACCCGGGAGCGCCATCGTCATGCCACGCTCGTCGGAGCGGTCCTCCAGCCAGTCGGCGGCCTCGTACCAGTGGTCGGGGATCCGCTCGTAGCCTCCGGCCGGGGCGATGCCGACGGCACCGATGGGCACGAGGGTGACCAGGAAGACGGAGGAGGCGCCGCCCGCGACGGCGCGGCGCACCCGCCCGGGGACGGGGGTGCCGTGCCGGTCCGCACGGTCCCGCGCCACCACGACCGGCAGGTGGGCCAGGCCCAGGACCAGCGGCAGGCGGATGAGCGCGTCGAACTTGTGCACGTTCCGGAACGGGGAGAGGGCCCCGTCGAGGAGTGTGCGCATCGTCCCGGCGAAGGGCCCGGTGAGGTCGCCGGTGAAGCCCGCGACGATGATCGCGGTACCGGTGAGGAGGCTCGCGATGAGGAACAGGCGTTCGGGGGTGCGCCGGTTGACGAGCCCGGCCAGGCCGATCCCGGCGACCAGCGCGGTGGCCGCGATCAGCCAGGGGGTGGTGGACAGCTCCGCCCCCGAGGGCAGCGCGGTGTTGCCCTGGTCGGGCAGGAAGCCCATCCAGTTGGAGGTGCCCCGCAGTGCGTTGAGCAGCGACGTGACGCCGGTGGTGACGGCCGCGTCCTCGGTGTAGGGCATGAACGAGTACACGTACCGCGACATGATGAGCAGCGGCGCGACGTACCAGAACGAGGCGAGGACCAGGGCGGCCACCCACCAGGCGATGAGCCGCCACTTGCGTGGACCGTTGGCCCGGGTGAGCAGGTAGAGGCCGGGGACGACCAGGACGGCCAGTTCGGAGGCGGCGTTGGTACCGCCGCACAGGAGGAACGCCAGTCCGGACAGCAGGGCCATGCGCGCGGGCGGGTACCCCCGCCCGGCCCCCAGGACGAGGGGCAGCAGGATCCACGGCATCAGCAGCATGGGCTGCAACTCGGCCGAGTTGTACGACAGGAGCGTCAGCACGCGGGGGGCGAGGGCGTAGGCGACCCCGGCCAGGATGCGCGTGTTGACGGTGCCGATGCCCATCGCCCCGGCGACCTTGTAGACGCCGACGAACGCGGCGACGAGCAGGACCGCCATCCACAGCCGCTGGATGAGCCAGTCGGGCATACCCAGCGAGTCGAACAGCAGGTGGAAGGGCCCGTTGGGGAAGAAGTACCCGTAGGCCTGGTTCTGGAGCTGCCCGAAGTAGGAGGCGTCCCACAGGTGGAGGGCCCGTTCCATGAACCCCAGGGGGTTGGCCGTCAGGTCGATCTTGGTGTCACTGACGATCCTGCCGGGGTCGATACTCGCTGCCAGAGCGCCCAGTAGCAGACACACCGTGAGGACCTTGAGCCGCGCGAGCAGCTTCTCGTCCAGTCTCCCGCCGGGGGCGGTCGGTGTGCTGGAATCCTCCGGTTCGCGCCTGGCGGTGGATTCCGCCGAAGTCACATTCGCTCTTTCCTGCCTGCTGCCCCGTCCGGGAGGCCCGGGGTGTTCGTGGTGGCCGGGGCCGTCCCGGCACGGGGGTGGTCGGGGGTCCGGTCGGGGAGGGCGAGCTCGGCGGCTACCAGCCGGGCCATCCGCGCGCCGCTGGCCTCCCAGGTGAACCGGGACGCCCATGCGAGGCAGGCGCGTCGGACCGCCTCGGCCCGCCGGGGGTCGGACAGTTCCCCGAGGGCCCGGGCGACCACGTCGGCGAGGTCCTCGCCGTCGCGGACCAGCCACCCGGTCTCGCCGTCTCGCACCGAATCGCGAAGTCCGTCCACATCGTAGGCCACGGTGGGCACGCCGAGGCGAGCAGCCTCGATGACGGTCAGGCCCCAGCCCTCGAACTCGGAGGCGGTGACGTGGAGGTGGCAGGACGCCAGGACACCGTTCTTGTCCTCCTCGGAGAGGAAGCCGTGCAGGCGGACCCGGTCCGCGGTCCCCTCGCGACCGATCTGTTCGGCGAGGTGGTCGCCCTCGGGGCCGCGTCCGATGATGTGCACCTTGAGGCCGGGGTGTTCGTCGTGCAGGCGGTGCGCCAGTCCGACCACCTGGGAGACGCGCTTTTGGACGACGAGACGGCCGAGGCTGACGACGGCCGGGTGCCCGAGGTCTCCGGGCCAGGCGCCGGGGGTCGCGCGGGGGCCCGGGAGGAGTTGCGCCGGAGGCGACGGTTGAGGGTGGTGGAGGGTGACGGGAGGACAGGACTGCGCCGGAGGCGACGGTTGAGGGTGGTGGAGGGTGACGGGAGG
>NZ_JBHXQY010000107.1:15709-21996 GCF_042716955.1 Nocardiopsis sp. NPDC058631
TGCGCCGGAGGCGACGGTTGAGGGTGGTGGAGGGTGACGGGAGGACAGGACTGCGCCGGAGGCGACGGTTGAGGGTGGTGGAGGGTGACGGGAGGACAGGACTGCGCCGGAGGCGACGGTTGAGGGTGGTGGAGGGTGACGGGAGGGCCGCCGTTGTGCACGATCTCGATGGGCGCCCGCCAGCCGAGTTTGTCGCGCATGGCCCGCCGGGAGGACTCCGACACGGTGACGGTGGTGCAGTCGCGGTACACACGCGAGGCCACGGCCGACTCGATGAAGCGGCCCACCCGGGCGAGCGGCGGGGCGAAGTAGGCGTTGAACTGGAGGTCGTGCACGTGGTGCACGATGCTGACCACCCGGGTGCTGCGGCGCAGCACGAGCCGGGACAGGAAGGGGATGCCGTTCATGCAGTCGAAGGCGAGCTGGTACTCGCGCCGCCACAGGGTCAGCCACGCCATGACGCGCGGGTAGACGGTGAACTTGCCGCCCATCCGGCGGATGACGATGCCGTCGCGGGTCTCGACCCGGGCCTGGTGGGGTTCACGGCTGGTGAGGAAGGTGACGATGGCGCCGCGTTCGGCCAGGTGGCGGCTGATCTGCCAGGCGTACTCCTCGGCTCCCCCGGCTGCGGCCTGCCAGGGGTCGCGCCAGTTGATCATGACCAGGCGGACGCCGTCCAGGCGTGGTCCGAGGTCGATGGTGGCCTCCGTGTCGACTCCCGCCGGGGCCGGGGTGGGGACGGCGGTGGCGGCCGGGGTCGCGATGACCTGGGGCAGGTCGGGCTCCGCCCTGTGGCGGACCTTCTGGAAGACCACACGCTCTCCTTCCGCGCTGTGTCCGGCCGGGCCGGGCGCGGCCACCTTCCGCATGCGCTCGCACACGCACGGCGATCACACGGGAGAAGGGTGGAACGCACGCCGAACAGGCCCGTCGACCGGACGTCTGTGGGGGGTGGCGGCCGGGGACGGGGGCCTGGGCCGCGGGGTTCGGGAGGTGGGGCGCCCCGCTGGGGACGGGGCGCCCGCTGTCCTCGGTCGAACTCGGGCTCCCTAGCGGTCGCCGTAGTTGTAGAGGGTTTCGTTCACCGGCTCCGCGGTCGCGGTCGAGTCCGTGGCGAGGTTGGTGGCCAGAACGGTGCCACCTCCCGCCAGGGCCGCACCGATGACGCAGGCGGCGATTACCTTGATCACTTGGGGATCTCCTTCCGCGCGCCCGGCCCCGAGCTGGGACCGGAGCACTGGAAAACGAGACTAGAACCTGATCTAGCCATAGACCAGATGATTGCCCCAACTGTAACTAACCCGCCGGTAACTTCCAACCCCGAAATGGTGGCTTTGTCTGCCTTGATGTGCTGATCCTGGACCTCGATCAGCACCATGTCGGCCCCCTCCACCACCACGGACAGGCCGTCCACCCCAGACCAGAACTGGTTATCGACCGGCGCCGACACCGCCACGTAGCGCACACCCTCCCCTGCCAGGGCACCGGCGTCCAGGCGCTCCGGCAGCCCGGTCCCCGGGTCGGGGCGCAACAGGGCCGCGAACTCCCTGGCCAGGGTGTCCTCCCCGGACACCACCACCGCGCCGCCGTCCGGGGTGCCGACCACCAGGTCGTCGTTCCAGACCGTCCGCCGGTCGAAGAGCCTGGTGGCGGGGTCCAGCACGACCGTGGGCCGACCAGACCAGTCGACGCCCCGGTAGGCGCTCCACGGGAGCACCAGCACCGCACCGGGACGCTCGTCCGCGGCCACGACCCGCTGGGCCTGCGTCCAGGCGTCCGGGTAGGCGGCGGGGGCCAGCGCTCCGCCCGCGCCCCACAGGAGCCCGGGCAGGGACACCACGGGGAGGAACCCCGCGAACACCGCGACCGCCACCCGCCACGACACCACAGGGGACCCGCCCGCCGGGTGTCCCCCCAGCCACAGCACCGCCGCACCGAACCCGAGCGCCTGCACCAGCGCCAGGGGCGCGACGTAGAGCTGACCGTCCCGCAGCACCCCGAACCCGGGCCACACACCGATCAGCCCTTCCAGGACCTCCCGCCCCGGAGCGGTGGTGCCGAGCAGGGCGAGCACGAGGCCGGCTGCGGCGGCCACCGAAAGGCCGGTGCCGAAGGCGGGCCCCGCCCTCCGCAGCAACCACGCCCAGCCCGCCAGTGCCACCAGGCACAGGAGCATCCGCACGGTGGCCGTCACCGGCTCGCCGTAGCCGGGCGGGACCGCACCGGCGTTCCACACCCCACCGAGGAGCAGGAGGGACCCCGCAGTACCGAAGGGCGTATCGGACCGTGCCGCGAACGCCTCCACCCCGGCCGGGTCGGTCCCCGCACCGCTCGACAGCGACGGCAGCAGCCACGGCAGCGCGACCACGAGCAACGCCAGAAGCAACAGCCCGGCCCGTACCCACCAGCGCCCGCCGGCCCCCTCATCAGGCGCCCCTCGGGTACGCAGCAGCGCGACCGGCCCCGCCGTGAGCCCGGACAGCACCACCGACGAGAAACCGCCCACGGCGGCCGGAACGAGCGCGCACACGAGCCCCGCGAACCCCGCCACCGGCCGGACCACGGCCGAACGGGCGACCGCCCCCACCACCCACGGCAACCCCGCGTAGCCCAGGAGCATGGCCCACTGCCCCAGCAGCAGGCGTTCGGCGACGAAGGGGTTCCACACGTACGCCAGTCCCGCCGCGGCCGACGCCGCCTGCGCTCCGGCCCGTACCGGCCCGCGCCCTCCCAGCGCACGCGCGGAGAGGACGGCCGCCCCGGCCCCGCCCACGGCGAAGACCGCCAACAGCACCAGCGCCTGCACCGCGTCGCCCGGCAGCACACCCGACAGGGCCGCGACCACGGCGTCACTCGGCACGGCCCGGGGAAACCCGTCCGCGCCCGCCAGCACCGTGCCCAAGGACAGGTCGGGCACGAAGACCATGTCGTAGCGGAGCACGTACCCGGGCCCGAGCGCCGGTCCGAGCGCCGCACCCCCCGCGAGCAGCCCCACAGCCCACGGCAGCAGTCGGGCCGCCCACAGGCGCAGCCGGGCCGCCCCGCTTCGCGCCGGCATCAGCCGCCCGCGAGGCGGACGCTGTCGGAGAAACCGCCCTCCACGTAGTCCCGGTAGGAGCGGACCACGACCTCGTGGTCGCCGGACACCGCCGCCGTCCAACGCGGCTCCTCCCCCACCGGGCCGAGTGTGCGCCACCCCTCCCCGTCACCGGGTCCGCGCCCGTCTCTTCGTGCACAGCCCCCGTCCGGCTCCGAGGGGGCGGGCTGGGGCGCCGCGGGTGACGGCTCCGGCGCGGGGGCGGGCCGGGGCGTGTCCGTCGGTGCCGGTTCCGGAGCCGGAGAGGGGGGCTCCGCACCCCCGTCCGGCGGAGCGGCGCCTCCCCCGTCGTCCGGGCGGCCCGGAGCCCCGTCCCCGTCCGCGAGGGCCACGGGCGAGCGCCGGTCGTCGGCGGGCACACAGGTCAGCGGCCGTACCCACACCTCGTAGTGCGAGGCCTCCTCCACCGCGTCCCACACCACCGTCGCCCCACCGTCGCGGAGCCTGATCCCCTCGGGGCCCGGGGGCGGGTCGTCGTCCCACACCAGGTGCAGGGGCTCGGACCCCGTACCCTCGTCCCTGCCCTTGAACGGGCGGACGACGAACTCGTACCGGGCTCCGCTGAACAGCGCCCCCACCAGCACGGACCTCTCGCCCCCGTTGTCCTCCACGTCGACGGGCAGTACCGTCTCCTCGTCCGGATCCGGTTCCAACCGGCGCTGCACCACCCGGTAGGCGGTCGCCCCCGGCACGGTCTCCCAGCTGAGCACGAGCCCGTCCTCGGACTCCTCCGCGACGGGTTCGGGCGCGGTCAACGGCCCCACCGACAGGTTCGGCAGCGGCCGCTCGAACACCCGGCCTACCCCCAGCGGCTCGGCGAGCGCGTCGGCGAACGCGGCGGCGATCCTCAGTTCACCGCGCGCGTTCGGGTGGGCCTCGTCCCAGTTGTCCCGAGCCGGCGCGTACCCGTCGGCGACCCGGGCGACGACCACGGGCGAGTCGCTGGAGGTGATCTGCCGGGCGAGGTCCACCAGGCCCATGTTGAACCGGGAGATCTCCTCGTTGAACCGGCCGTCGTCGCCGGTGCCCTCCACCGCGGGGAGCTCACCGATGACGAACCGGGTCTCGCCCTGGACGACACGGACGGTGGACACCGTCTCGCCGATGCCCTCCAACGCGTGGTCGGCACCGTTCCCGGCCAGGATGTCCTCCGTTCCGGCGAGGAGCAGCAGGTACTGCGGTTCGTGTTCGGCGGCCACCTCCGCCACACCGGTGGCGAGCTCCCGGGTGGACCTTCCCCATCGAGCCGCGTGGTCGGTGTCGAAGCCGGGGTCCGCGTAGTCCCGGTCGCCGGTCTCCTCCTCGTCGAGCCCGTACAGGTCGTCGTAGGGGCCGACGAAGTCGATCTCGACGTCGGCCTCCTTCAGGTGCGACCACAGGTGGAACCGCCAGGTGTAGTCACCACTGCTGCCCTGCGTCAGGGAGTCGCCGACCATCATGAGGCGCAGTTCCCCGCCAGGAGGGCCCGGCACCGTGACGGGCTCGTCGGAGCGCTCGTCCCCGCCGCCCCCGAGGCCGCCGGACCCGGTCTGGAGGAGCAGGAGGGTGACGGCCATCGCCGAGAGCATGACCCCCAGCAGGCCGAGCGGGCCCGGCTCGAAGCGCGAGGAGCGGTACCGCCACGGGGCCCGGCGAGGCCAGGACAGGTACCGCCACGAGAGGTCCCGCCAGGGGTGGTCCCGCACGTACTCGCGCCAGGCGTGCGGGAGGGGCCCCGCCCACCGCGGCCGGGGCCGCGCCTCGGCGGCCGCCCCGGAGGAGCCCTCCACGGCCGGGGCGCCGGGTACGCCGGCCCCCTCCGCCTCGTGCGACGGGTCGGCACCCTCACCCGGGGACGCCGAGGTGTCCTTGCCGGGCTCGTCTGAGTCCTGCACCATGCCCCATTCCTCGCCGTCGCGCCCTTCAACAGGCCCGGAACAGGTTCTATACCCACTCACGGAGCCATACCATCCCTGGCCGGTCAGACGAGGACGCGGGGCTCGTCAGACCAGACTAGAACTGGTTATATGGAGGTCGTCAACCTTCCAACGCCCTCCGACGGCCGATGTGGGCCGCGCATCCCGACGTTAGCGCCAGTACCTCCTCGGCAGGGTCCCACCCCGGCACTGCCGCGCCCCGCGACTCCGCCGTCCCCGAGCCGAAAGGCCCCACCGTGATCGGACTCCTGGTCGCGCTGCTGTCCGCCGTGGTCTACACCGTCGGCCTGAGCGTGCAGCAGCGCGCGCTGCACGGGTCGGAGTCGATCTCGGTCGACCGGCCGCTCCACCTGGCCCGGGTCCTGCTCGGCAACCCCCGCTGGGTGTTCGGCTGCCTGTTCACCGCGCTGGGCAGCGTGGGGCTCATCGTCTCCCTCGGCCTGGCCCCGGTGTCGGTGGCACAACCGGCGTTCGCGGCAGGGGTCGCGTGCGGCATCCTCGTCGTCACGCTCGTCGTGGGCGAGCGCGTCACCCGGGGCGAGTACGTGGCCCTGGCCCTCATGCCGGTCGCCCTCGGCCTGCTCACCCTGTCCACCGCCGACGGGTCCGAGACCGGAACCACGGCCGACACCGGCCTGCTCGTCACGGTCAGCCTGGTCACCGTGGTGCTGTGCCTGGCCGTGGTGGCCTTCACCAGCGGCGGCGGGAGGTACATGTCGGCGGCGGCCCTGGGTGCCGCGGCCGGATTCGCCCAGGGAAGCGCCGGGCTCCAGGGCAAGGGCCTGGGCGGGCTGCTGGCCGACCACGGCCTGTGGGCCGCGGTCGTCCCCGCGCTCCTGTCCCCCTACCCCTACCTGTACGCGGTCGGGTGGGCGGTGGGCATCGTCCTCTTCCAGACCTCGCTCCAGCGCTCCCGCGCGTCGATCACCGCGCCGGTGTCCAACGTGGCGGGCAACGTGTTCATGGTCGTGATGGGGACGATCCTGTTCGGGGAGCGGCTGCCCGACGACCCGGTCATGCTGGCGCTGCGGGTCGGCGGCTTCGCCCTGACCCTGGTCGTGGTCGTCCTGGTGCGCGGCAACGTGGCCCAGGCCGAGGCCGACACCAGCCGCCGGCGGGCGGACCGCGCCGACCCCACCCGGACCGGAGCCTGAGACCGCCGTACCCGGAGACGGCGGGCGGCGGCCCGCACCCGCTGTGTGGGGCCTCCCCGGCGTGCTGTCACCCCAGGAGTTCGTGTGGATCCGGGCACCGTCGTCGCGGTAAGGCGGCAG
>NZ_JBHXQY010000108.1:0-21591 GCF_042716955.1 Nocardiopsis sp. NPDC058631
CTACAAATTTCTTTGTGGGGGGTGTGTTTTGTTTTTTCCGACCCGGCCCCCGGGGGGGGGGGGGGGTTCCGGGGGGGGGGGGGCGCCCCCCCCCCCCCCCGGGCGGGGGGGGGGTGCGGGCCCGGGACTACCCCTGGTGGGGGTAGGAGGAGACCGTCGGTGCGACGAACGTCTCCTTGATGGCGCGCGGGCTGGACCAGCGGGACAGGTTCTGCGCGGAACCGGCCTTGTCGTTGGTGCCGGAGGCGCGGCCGCCGCCGAAGGGCTGCTGGCCCACGATGGAGCCGGTCGGCCGGTCGTTGACGTAGAAGTTGCCCGCCGTGAAGCGCAGCGCCTCGGTGGCCCTGGCGACCGCGGCGCGGTCCTTGGCCAGGATGGCGCCGGTCAGGGCGTAGGCCGAACCCTCGTCGACGACCTTGAGGATGTCCTCGAACTCGTCGTCCTCGTAGACGTGGACGGCGATGACCGGACCGAAGTACTCGGTGCGGAACACGTCGTTGGTCGGGTCCGTGCCCTCGATGATGGTCGGGCGCACGAAGTAGCCGACGGAGTCGTCGGCGGTTCCGCCGGCGATGATGTCCAGGGTCGGGTCGGACTTGGCGTCCTCCAGGACCTTGGAAAGCTTGTCGAAGGAGCGGCGGTCGATGACGGCGCCGACGAAGTTCGACAGGTCGGTGACGTCGCCCATGGTCAGGGCCTCGGTCTCGGCGACCAGGTCGTCGCGCACCTGCTCCCACACGGAGCGGGCGACGAAGGCGCGCGAGGCGGCCGAGCACTTCTGACCCTGGTACTCGAAGGCACCGCGGACGATCGCGGTGCGCAGGACCTCGGGGTCGGCGGAGGAGTGCGCGACGATGAAGTCCTTGCCGCCGGTCTCGCCGACGATCCGCGGGTAGCTGCGGTACGAGGAGATGTTCTCGCCGACGCTCTTCCACAGGTGCTGGAAGGTCTTGGTCGAACCGGTGAAGTGCACACCGGCCAGCTCGGGGTCGTTCAGGGCGACGTCGGAGACGGCGAGGCCGTCACCGGTGACCATGTTGATGACGCCCGGGGGCATCCCGGCCTCCTCCAGGAGGCGCATGGTCAGCTCCGCGGCGAACTGCTGGGTCGGGGAGGGCTTCCACACGACCACGTTGCCCATGAGAGCCGGGGCCGTGGGGAGGTTGCCCGCGATGGCGGTGAAGTTGAAGGGGGTGATCGCGTAGACGAACCCCTCCAGCGGGCGCTGCTCCATGCGGTTCCAGACGCCGCGGACGCTCAGCGGCTGCTGGGCGATCAGCTCGCGGGCGTAGGAGACGTTGAAGCGCCAGAAGTCGATGAGCTCACAGGCCGCGTCGATCTCCGCCTGCTGGACGGTCTTGGACTGGCCGAGCATGGTGGCGGCGTTGATGGTGGCGCGCCAGGGGCCGGCGAGGAGGTCGGCGGCGCGCAGGAGGATGGCGGCACGGTCGTCGAAGGACATCGCGCGCCAGGCCGGGGCCGCGGCCTTGGCCGCGGCGACGGCGTCGCGGGCGTCGTCGCGGGTCGCGTTGCGCATGGTGCCCAGGACGGCGGCGTGACGGTGCGGCTGCACGACGTCGATGGGGTCTCCGCCACCCATACGGCTCTCGCCGTTGATGCGCATCGGCAGGTCGATGCTCTGCCTGCCGAGTTCCTCCAGCTCGGCGACGAGCGCCGCGCGCTCGGCGCTGCCGGGCGCGTAGGACAGAACGGGTTCGTTCTGCGGCAGCGGGACGTTGGTCACGGCGTCCATGGGCACCTCCCCAGTTAAGAATGTCCCTGAAACGAGCAGGGTTGAGCTGACTCAACGCTCTCAGAACAAGGCCGTGCGAACCTTGTGGGGCAGGCCACTCTTTGCCCGCCTTATTTGTTCACTAGGACAAAATGGGACACATATGAGTACTGACACCCCACCACCAGGCCCGTTCCACCCGTCCGGCGGCGACGCGCGCCGACCAGGGGCAGGAACGAGCGTCTTCGCAGGTCACTCCGTACACGATGGGGAGGGTTCGACGGGGGTCCCGCTGCGCAGACTCCTGCTGGCACTCGGCGACCCCGTCGTGGACGTGGCCGCCGCACCCGGCGGACTCGATGTCCAGGTGGACAACGTCGTCATCCTCGACCCGGAGGACCGCGCCGAGGTACGCGAGGGCGACCTGGTGCTGTTGATCGGGGCCCGCGGCGTGGCCGCGCGCAGGCTCGTCCGCACGCTCGCCGAGCAGGGCGCCGCGGCGGTCGCCGTCAAGACCGGTGGGCACCCCCAGGAGGACGTGATGCCGCCGCCCGCGGGCACCAGGGCCGGTCGGCCTCGGTCGGGCGGGACCGACGGGTTGCGGGCTCTGCGCAGCGAGGCGCGGGAGGCGGGGATCGTGCTGCTCGCCGTCCGCGCCGAGGTGCGGTGGGACCAGTTGCAGGCGGTGTGCCAGAGCATCGTGGACGACGCCCGGCTGACCGCCGTCGAGGACCTGGGCGAGTCCGGCGGCGACCTGTTCTCGATGGCGCAGACGATCGCCCAGCTGACCGGGGGCCTGGTGAGCATCGAGGACGCGGCCAGCCGTGTGCTGGCCTATTCCAGCGGCGCGGAGGTCGACGAGTTGCGGCGGCTGTCGGTACTGGGCAGGCGCGGGCCGGAGTCGTACCTGGCGCTGCTGCGCGAGTGGGGGGTGTTCTCGAAGCTGCGTGCGGGCGAGGAGGTGGTGCGTATCGAGGAGCACCCCGATCTGGGCATCCGACGCCGCCTGGCCGTGGGCATCCACGCGGGACGCCAGCCGCTCGGGGCCATCTGGGTGCAGGAGGGGGCGCGGCCGCTGGCCGAGAACGCCGAGGAGGCACTGCTGGGCGCCGCCCGCACCACCGCGTTGCAGATGATCCGGCAGCGGAGCCAGGCCAGCGCGGGGCTGCGGTTGCGCGAGGACCTGCTGTCGAGCCTGCTGGAGGGTCGGATCGATGCCGGTGCGCTGGCCGACACGGTGGAGGTACACGCGGACCGCGGCGCGCTGGTGGTGGCGTTCTCGCTGCTGGAGGCCCCGGAGGGCGACGGGGAGGAGCGGGCCGAACGTCCCGACCGGCCTGCCCGGGAGTTGCGTCGGCGGCAGTTGATCGACCTGGTGTCGGTGCACACGGCGGCCTACCGTCGCAGCGCCCTGGTGACGGAGCTGGGGGGCCGGGTGTACGTCCTGCTGCCGGATCTGGAGCGCGGCAGGGAGGGGTGGCGCGGGGTGGAGCAGTCGGTGCTGGCGCTGACGCGCAAGACGGTGGCGGCCGCGCGCACGGCCCTGGGCGCCCGGGTACAGGCGGCGGTGGGTTCGCTGATGGAGCGGCTGGCGGACGTGCCGGACTCGCGGGCCGAGGCGGACCGGGTCCTGGACGCGATGGGCCGCGACCTGGAGCGGAACCAGGACTGGGAGGTGGCGACCATCTCCGACGTGCGTTCGCGGGTACTGATCAGCGAGACGCTGGCCCGGCTCCGGGAGGACCCGTCGCTACGCGATCCGCGGGTGAGCCGGTTGGTCGAGCACGACCGCGCGGGCGGCGCCGACCTGGTGCACTCGCTCCTGGCCTATCTGGAGGCGTTCGGGGACGCGCGGTCGGCGGCCGAGCGGTTGCACATCCACCCCAACACGCTGCGGTACCGGGTGCGCAGGGCCGCCTCGGTGAGCGGAATCGATCTGGGTGACCCGGGGGAACGCCTGTTCACGCAGCTGCAGCTGCTGATGGAGCAGCAGAGCACGTAGCGCTCCCGTGCGGCTTGCTTGCTCCGGCAGCCCCGCGTGAGGGCGTTTCCCGGGCCCCGCACACGGGCGCGGCGGAGCCGGGACCCGCTGCGGACTCTGGTACCCCCGGTCGGACTCGAACCGACACTTGTGACCCTTTTAGGGGGCCTGCCTCTTCCATTGGGCTACGAGGGCTTGCCCATCATACCGGCCGAGTTAGTTGCCCACTTTGCTTGAGCTTGGCCGGTTATGGTCACGAAAAGACCGGCTCCCCTGAGGAAACCGGCCGTTTCGTGCGCCTGGGCTGGGGACCGCGCGTGTGGGTGGCGCGCGGTCGGGCCGGGTCAGCTCACCCGGCGGAGGCGGCCGTCCTCGACCTGCGGGTGGCTGGCCTCCTCGAAGGCCTGGCGGGGCTCGGCCATCTCCGGGAGCGCGGCGAAGTCGCGGCGCAGGAAGAGGGCGAGCGTCCAGTCCGACAGCACCCGCATCTTGCGGTTGAAGGTCGGCACCGCGAACAGGTGGTAGGCCCGGTGGGCGTACCAGGCGAGGCGGCCGTTCAGCTTGATCACGCCGAACAGCTGGGCGGCGCCCTTGTGCAGGCCGAGTCCGGCGACCGCGCCGAGGTTCTTGTGCTTGTAGGCGGTGAGCTCGGTGTTGCGCAGCGAGGCGATCACGTTGCCGGCGAGCACCGGGGCCTGGCGGACCGCGTTCTGGGCGTTGGGCGGGTAGTAGCCGCCGTTGCCGTCGGGGACCTGGGCGTTGTCGCCTCCGGCGAACGCGTTCTCCACACCGTTGACGGTGAGGAACTCGCTCGTGTCCACGTGGCCCTTGGGGCCGAGGGGCAGGTCGCTGGCGGCCACGACCGGGCTGGGCTTGACGCCCGCGGTCCACACGAGGGTGCCCGCGTCGAACTCGGCGCCGTCGCTGAGCTTGATGCGCTGGTCGGTCGCCGACTCCAGGAACGTCTTGAGCCGGACGTCGATGCCGCGGCGGCGCAGCTGGTTGAGGGCCTTGTTCCCGACCTCGGGGCCGACCTCGGGCAGGATCTTGTCGGCCGCCTCGATGAGGTAGAACCGCACGTCTTCGAGGTCGATCGAGTGGTGGAGCCGGACCGCGTCGCGGACCATGTCCTCCAGCTCGGCGATCGCCTCGGCGCCGGCGAAACCGCCGCCGACGAAGACGAAGTTCAGCGCCTTGCGCCGGGTGGCCTCGTCGTCGGTGGAGTCGGCGATGGTCAGCTGGTTGAGGACGTGGTTGCGGAGGTAGGCGGCCTCCTCCACGGTCTTGATCCCGATCCCCCACTCGGCCAGGCCGGGGATGGGGAGGGTGCGTGAGACGGCTCCCGCGGCCATGACCAGGTAGTCGTAGGCGAGGGTCTCGGGCTCGCCGACGTTGGGCTCGTAGCGGACCTGGCGGTCGGCGTGGTCGATGCGCACGACGCGCCCGCCCAGGACGCGGACCCGGTCGAAGACCTTGCGCAGCGGGACGACGACGTGGCGCGGCGAGATGTTGCCGGACGCGGTCTCGGGCAGGAAGGGCTGGTAGGTCATGTAGGAGTTGGGGTCGATGACGGTGATCCGCGCCTCGCCCGCCCCGAGCTTCTTCTCCAGCCGCCTCGCGGTGTACATCCCGAGGTAGCCGCCTCCGACGATGAGGATGTGCGGGATCTCCGCTTCGTCCCCTCCGCCGTGTACCAGCCGGTAGTTCCTGCTCTCGGTCATCGCATATCCGCCCTAAAGGTTTCTGTCGCGCCCGCCCGGGGCCGCGAAGGTCTCGCGGTCTCCGGTCACCCGCACTCGCGTTCCGGCGGGGCACCATCCCCGCCGTGGTGGGTACCCGACTTTTCGGGTGGTGCTTGTGCATTCTTTCACAAGCACCTACCGACAGAGAAGGTTCACATCTACCCACCTTCCCACCACTTCCGCACCCGCAAGCCTTGCGTTTCCGCAGGTCAGAGTGGTTGTGAAAGCATTCACAAGGGCCTTTCGAGGTGATGCGTCTCACCCGGAGGACCCTGTTCGAGGTCCCCGAAAGTCCCTTGCGGAACGCCTACGCCTGGACCACGAGGCTCCAGGCGACACCGTCCAGGATGTCGTGCTCACTCGTCGTGAACGCGTCCGCGCCCGTACGGGCGAGCACCCGTGACAGGACGAGCGCGCCCGCGCCGATCACGTCCACCCGGCCGGGGTGCATGACGCCGATCTCCGCCCGCTCCGCCGAGGTCGCCCCGAGGAGCTCACCGGTGATGCGGTCGAGGTCGGCCCTGCCCACCCGGGAGTGGTGGATCCGCTCCGGGTCGTAGGCGGGCAGGTCCAACGCGATGCCGGCGACCGTGGTCGCCGTTCCCGCGACGCACACGACCGATCCCGCCTCGCGGAGCGGTACGACCCGCTCGACCTCGTCGAGTGCGGCGTCGATGTCGGCGGTGGCCGCGGCGATCTGCTCGGCCGTGGGCGGGTCGTCGCGCAGGTGCCGCTCGGTCATGCGCACGCAGCCCACGTCCACCGACAGCGCCGCGCGGACCAGCTCGCCGTCCTCGCCGCCCTCCGGGCCCGTCCCCAGGACGAACTCGGTGGAACCGCCGCCGATGTCCACCACGAGGAACGGCGGGGTGAGCTCGCTTGTTCCCTCCTCCGCCGCCTCGGCGTCGAACTCGGCGGTGGCGCCCACGAACGACAGCTCGGCCTCGTCCAGGCCCGTGACCACCTCGGGCTCCACCCCGATGATCTCCCGGACCCCGTCGATGAACACCTCGCGGTTGGCCGCGTCCCGCGTGGCGCTGGTGGCGACCATGCGTACCGCGTCCGGCCCCAGGGTGATGCCGTGGGCCGCGATGGCCTCGGCGTAGCCGCGGAGCGCCTCGAAGGTCCGCTCCAGGGCCTCGGGGGAGAACTCCCCGGTCTCGTCGACGCCCTCGCCCAGCCGCACGATCTCCATGCGCCGGTCGACGTCGACCACCTGCACCTCGTCGCCGTCGATGTGGACCACGTCGGCGATCAGCAGCCTGATGGAGTTGGTTCCGCAGTCGATCGCCGCGACACCGCTCATGACCCGTTCCCCTCACTGCCCTCGCGGGCGTCCTCGTCGACACACACGCACGGGCCCTTGTCCCACCAGTGCGGCAGTTCCTCCAGCGCCTCGGCGCCGAAGGGGTTGGTTCCCGGCGCGGCCAGCTCGTGGCCGACCAGCGCGTGCAGGCACTTGACCCGGGTGGGCATGCCCCCGGTGCTCTGCATCCCCTCGGGCAGCGGCTCGACCCCGTCCAGGCGGGCCTGTTCGGCCCGCTCCTCGATGTAGGACTCGTGCGCCCCGGTATAGGCCTCACGGAGCTGCGGGTCCGTCCCGAGACGGTCCTGCATCTCGCGCATGCGGCCGGAGTTCTCCATCCGGCCGATGGCCGAGGCCGCGCGCGGGCACGTGAGGTAGTACAGCGTGGGGAAGGGGGTGCCGTCCTCCAGGCGGGGCGCGGTGCGCACCACGTCGGGGAGGCCGCACGGGCAGCGGTGCGCGACCCCGCGTACCCCGCGCGGGGTACGGCCCAGTTGGAGTTCGATGGCGGCGATGTCGCGGGCGGCGACCGGGTTCTCGGAGTGGCCGTCGGGACCGGCGCCCGCCGGTCCGGCGGCGCGCCCGGGCACGGGCTGATCAGCGGAAGTCATGGCGCACCCAGCATAGGGCCGTACCCGCACCCCTGCCGCACCCGGGAGCGGGACCCCCGGTCACGGGGCCACGCCGGGCTTTTGCGGTCAGAGTCCGTCGTCGGGCGGCGGGCTGTCCGCCTCCTCGACCGAGCGCCACAGTGTGGTGAACCACGGCTCGCTCGGGCCGGTCTCGGCCTCGTCTTCGTCCTCGGTGTCCGGGGGGATGACGATGTAGGCGGTCTCCCCGGGGTACTGGTAGTGCAGCCGTGCGCGGGCCTCGCGTTCGACGTACTCGTCCTGGGACAGCTCCTGCTCGCGTCGGCGCAGGTCGAGGACGTTCTCCTCCATGCTCGCGCGTTCGTCCCGGAGCTGGGCGATCTGGGCCCGCTGCGCGACGTACTCGCGCAGCGGGTAGGCCAGGCTCATCGCGACGGCGCACACCACGAGGGCGAGGATCGCCGCGCGGCTGGTGAGCATGGGCCGCACCCTGGGGGTGGTGCGGCCCGTGCCCTTCCCCGGCACCCTGCCCTTGTCAGGACCGGTGCCCGTGCCCTTGGGTCCCGCCTTGCTCCGGGCAGACCTGCCCGCCGACCTGTCGGCTTCGGACGCCTTCTCGGCCTTTGGGGGTGGCTGCTTGGATTCGCGGGACACTGGGGCAGACTAGCCGCGCCTGGCGAAGCGCGGGAAGGCCGACACGCCCGCGTAGACGGCGGCGTCGTCCAGTTCCTCCTCGATGCGCAGCAGCTGGTTGTACTTGGCGACGCGCTCGCTGCGGGCCGGGGCGCCGGTCTTGATCTGACCGGCGTTGGTGGCCACCGCGATGTCGGCGATGGTGGTGTCCTCGGTCTCGCCGGAGCGGTGGCTGATCATCGCCGTGTAGCCGCTGCGCTGGGCCATGGCGACCGCGTCCAGGGTCTCGGTGAGGGTACCGATCTGGTTGACCTTGACCAGCAGCGAGTTGGCGGTGTCGGCGAGGATGCCGCGCTGGAGCCGCTCGGGGTTGGTGACGAACAGGTCGTCGCCCACCAGCTGGACCTTGTCGCCGAGCTCGGCGGTGAGGGTCTTCCAGCCCTCCCAGTCCTCCTCGTCGAGGGGGTCCTCGATCGAGACGAACGGGTAGGCGTCGACCAGCTCGGCGTAGTACGCGGTCATGTCGGCGGACGTGCGGGCCTTGCCCTCGAAGGTGTAGACGCCGTCGTTGAACAGCTCGGAGGCGGCCACGTCCAGGGCGAGCGCGATGTCGGTGCCCGGGGTGTAGCCGGCCTTCTCGATGGCCTCGACGATCAGGTCGAGGGCCGCGCGGTTGCTGTCCAGGTTGGGGGCGAAGCCTCCCTCGTCACCCACGCCGGTGCCCAGGCCGTGGGCCTTGAGGACCGACTTGAGGGAGTGGTAGACCTCTGTGCCCCAGCGCAGCGCCTCGGAGAACGTGGACGCCCCGATCGGGGCGACCATGAACTCCTGGATGTCGACGTTGCTGTCGGCGTGCGCGCCGCCGTTGAGGATGTTCATCATCGGCACGGGAAGCACGTGCGCGTTCGGACCGCCGATGTAGCGGAACAGCGGCAGCCCGGCCTCCTGGGCTGCGGCCCTGGCCACGGCCAGGGAGGCGCCCAGGATGGCGTTGGCGCCGATCCGGGACTTGTCCGGGGTGCCGTCCAGGTCGATGAGCGCCCGGTCGATGATGCGCTGCTCGTCGGGGGCGTGGCCGAGCAGTTCGTCGGCGATCTCGTCGTTGACGGCCGTCACGGCCTTGGACACACCCTTGCCGCCGTAGCGGTCTCCGCCGTCACGCAGTTCGACCGCCTCGAACTGGCCGGTGGACGCGCCGCTGGGGACACCCGCGCGGGCGATGGTTCCGTCGTCGAGCAGAACCTCGACCTCGACTGTCGGGTTTCCCCGGGAATCAAGGATCTCCCGCGCCTGTACTGCCTCGATGGACGCCACGGTCTCTCCGTACTCTTGGGGTTTGTCGGACCACTGGTTCAGGACCCGACACGAGACTAGCGACACCACCCGCCGCCGGGTGAGGGCACCCGGCCGAATTGGTCTAGTCCTTCTGGGAGATCCCGCACACGAGGGCGGCCAGGGCGCTGTCGAGGGCGTGTTCGCGGTGGGCGAGGGCCTCCTCGGCGGAGAGCCTCACGGAGACGTCCTGGATCCCGCCGAGGGCGATGACCGCGCCCATCCTGGCGGGGACCCCGCGGTCGGGGCCGGCCAGGAGGCGGTCGAGCCTGCGCCGCCAGGCGACGACGGCGTCGATGAGGCCGACGGCGGCCAGGGAGCCGACGTCGTCGAGGACGGCGACCAGCAGCGTGCGGTGGCGCACACAGATGTCGAAGTAGTCGCCGAGGAGCTCGCGGGCGCGGCCGGGCCCCCCTTCCGGGATCTCCTCCGGCTCGTCACCGTAGGTGGCGAAGAGGTCGCCCATGTCCTGGACCAAGGGCTCGACCAGCGACTTGAGCAGGTCGTTCTTGGACGGGAAGTGGTAGTAGAGCGCCGCCTTGGTGATGCCCAGGCGCTCCGCTATCTCGCGGAGGCTCGTCCTCTCGAACCCCTTACGGGCGAACAGGTCCAGTGCCACGGCCTGGATCTCGGCCTTGGTGTCGCTCTGCGCTCTGGGCACCCGTGTCACTCCCGTTCACTCACCGCTCCGTCCCCCGAGCCTATCCGGCACCTTCCGACCGGTAAGTTACCTGCCGAACGGTAAGCATCCGCCCGGAACGCGGACGCCGGGGCAGCCGCACGGAACTCCCCGGCCCGGCGGCTGTGCCGTCGACGTGCGCCTCTACACCCCGGCCCGGCCCCCGGGCGTAGAGGCGTTCCTCGCGGGCGGCACGCCTCGGGGACGGCCACCGCGCCCCCGCCTATAGTTCAGTGGCGGAATGCCCCGTGGAACCGGGCCGAGGCTCCCGGGCCGGGTGCCTGGGCCCCGACGTGGACGGTGGAACGACAGTGGGCGACCCCGGAACCGGAGCGGTGGCCGCCGACGGAGCCCTCCCGCCGGTGAACAAGCGGGGCTCCGAACTCATCCTGCTCGTGGCCGCGCTCGTGACGGTCGCGGCGACCCTCCTGTCGGCGTCCCTGTCCGTCACCGGCGGAGTCGCCCCCGGTCCGGCCGCCTACCTGGCCGTCCTCTGCGCCGGGGCCCTCTCCCTGCACGTGCTCCTCCGCCGGGTCGCCCCCTACGCCGACCCGGTCGTCATGCCGGTCGCCACCGTCCTGAACGGCCTGGGCGTCACCGTGATCTGGGTCGTCCAGATGACCCGCTCCACGACCCTCGGGGAGCACGGGGACGCCGACCGCCAGATGGTGTGGACGGTGGCCGGCATGGCCCTGTGCGCCGCCACGGTGGTGATCGTCCGCCGCCCGCAGCGGCTCACCATGTACACGTACATGACCGCGGCCGCCGCCCTGCTCCTGCTCCTGCTGCCGCTCTCCCCCCTCGGGCACGAGGTGCTGGGCGCCCGGAGGTGGATCCGCCTCGGCCAGTTCACGATGCAGCCCTCGGAGTTCGCCAAGGTGCTCCTCGTCCTCTTCCTCGCCTCGCACCTGGGCCGTCGGCGCGAGGTGATGGCCCTGGTCACCCGCACCGTCAGGATCGGGCGGTTCAAGGTGTTCAGCGTTCCCCGCAGCCGCGACCTGGCACCCATGGCGGTGGGCTGGGGCCTGGCGATCCTCCTGCTGGTGGGCACCAGGGACCTGGGGACGTCGCTCCTGCTGTTCGGGACGTTCCTGGCGGTCCTCTACGCCGCGACCGCCCGCAAGTCGTGGGTGCTCATCGGACTCGTGGCGTTCTCGGCGGGCGCGTACGCGGCCTACCTGATGTTCGGGCACGTGCGCAACCGGGTGGAGATCTGGCTGGACCCCTTCGACGAGGAGGTGTACAGCCGCCCCGGAGGCAGCTACCAGATCGTCGAGGGCATGTTCGCGCTGGCCGGGGGCGGTCTGACGGGGACCGGTTTCGGCGACGGCTTCATCCAGGAGGTCTTCGCCGCCGACAGCGACCTGGTCCTGGTGTCGGTGGGAGAGAAGCTGGGGCTGACCGGCCTGATGGCGGTCCTGCTCCTCCTGTGCGTCCTGGCCGAACGGGGGTTTCGCATCGCGCTCGGCGCCAGGGACTGGTTCCTGAAGCTGACGGCCCTCGGATACGCGTTCCTCACCGCGTTCGACGTGTTCATCGTGCTGGGAGGAGCGACGCTCGTCATCCCCCTGACCGGTATGACCGCACCGTTCCTGTCGGCGGGCGGATCGGCGCTGGTAGCCAACTGGGTGATCATCGGCCTCTGGCTGACCATCAGCGAGACGGCGCGCCGACCGCGGTCGGGCCCCGGCGCGGAACAGGACCCGGCGACGGAGGCCATCGACGTGCGCCCTCTGCCCGGACCGCTCCGCCGCCGACGCCCGGGGTGAGTCCCGAACGGGCTATCCGCCGATCCCGTCCCAGTAGGAGCGCCACTCGGCCCCGGAGAGTTCGCGGGGCTCCCTGCCGTCGGCGCGGGCCGCGTCCTCGGCGGCGCGCACACGGGCGTCGAACCTGCGGGAGGCCGCCCTGAGGTCCGCCTCCGCGTCCCGGCCCCGTGCGCTCTCGGCGGCGATGGCGGCGAACAGCCCACCGCCCTCGGACCCGTCGTCGTCCACCAGTTCGACGGGGAAGCCGTTGCGGACGGCCCTCCTCTGGAGTTCGTGGGCGAGCAGCACGGCCGGCTGCGCGAACGGCACCCCGTCCAGGACGGAGGTGGCCCCGTCGCCCCCGGCCGCCTTCGCCTTGGCCGCGCGCTCGGCGGCCTTGATGGCCTCCCAGTTGGACCACACCTCGTCGGTGCCCGACACCTCCGCCCCGCCGAACACGTGCGGGTGGCGGCGGGTCATCTTGTCGATGATCGCGTCCGCGACGTCGTCCACCGTGAACCGCGCCGGGTCGCCCTCGGAACGCTCGGCGGCGACGGCCGCGTGGAACACCACCTGGAGCAGCACGTCGCCCAGTTCCTCGCGGAGCGAGGCCAGGTCGCCCTCCTCGATGGTCTCCAGGGTCTCGTAGGCCTCCTGGATCAGGTACTTGGCCAGCGACTCGTGGGTCTGGGCGCTGTCCCACGGGCACTCCCTGCGCAGGGTGTCCATCACCTCGACCAGGCGCAGCACACGGTGCCCGGTCGGCCGGGGGTCGGTCATCTCGGTCCTCACATCTCGGGGTCGTACCACTGCTCGTCCTGCCGCCGGCGCACCTATCCGGGCAGCCAACCGCCCTCGCGCAGCGCCGCCATCACCCTGGCCACGGACTCCGAGGGGTCCCCCCCGGTGTCCAGCACCAGGTCGGCGTCGCCGGGCTCCTCGTAGGGGTCGGAGATCCCGGTGAACTCGGCGATCTCCCCCGCGCGCGCCTTGGCGTACAGCCCCTTGCGGTCGCGGGCCTCGCACACCTCCAGCGGGGTGGCCACGTGCACGAGGAAGAAGTCGCCGTACTCCTCCACCATCGCCCGGACCTCGGCGCGGCCGTTCGCGTACGGTGCGATCGGCGCGCACACCGCCACGCCGCCGTGCCGGGTGATCTCCGCGGCCACGTAGCCGATCCGGCGGATGTTGAGCTCCCGGTCCTCCCGCGAGAACGTCAACCCGCTGGACAGCATGCGGCGGACCACGTCACCGTCCAGCAGGGTCACCGTGCGCCCGGACCGCCTGATCCCGTCGCACACCCCCCGCGCGATCGTGGACTTGCCCGACCCCGACAGGCCGGTGAACAGGAGCGTGACCCCCCGTTTCGTGCGGGCGGGGCGCAGCCGCGCCAGGACGGCGCCCACACGGGCAGGCGTGAACCAGGCGGGCAGCTCGCGCCCGTGCGCCAGCTCCGCCTCGACCTCCTCGTCGGTCGGCTCCCGGACGGCGTGCGCCGGGTCCACCCGGGTGAGGGGCTGCCACAAACCCTCGGAGGAGTCGTAGCGCCAGGGCTCGGGCTCCAGGACCGTGAGCGGCGGCCGATGGGCCATCACCTGCTCGGCGTCCGGACCGCTGCCGCCGGTCTCCACCAGCATGTGGGTGGCCCCGTACGCGGCGGCCACATGCGCGGCGAGCGCCACGTCGCGGACCCCCCAGGGGCCGCCGAGCGCACCCTCGGCACGTGCGGCGCCCCTCGGCAGGGTGCACACGGCGAACGCGGTGCGTCCGGGCAGCAGCGGTTCCGCGGCCAGGACCGCCGTGGCCATGCCCTCGTCCTCCAGGCCCGCGTCGACGATCACCAGGACCTCGGCGCGGGCTCCGCCATTGGCCTCCCCCAGCGCGTCGGCCTCGGCGCGGATCTGGTGCAGGGCCCGGTGGTGCAGGGGCCTGTCGGTGACGACCGCCAGCAGTGACCGGCCGGAGGAGGGTTCGAGTTCGCGTTGGCCCCGCACCTCGGCGGGTGAGGACCGCAGCTTGCGCAGCACGCCGTACATGGGCGGGCGCAGCAGGGTCACGTCCCCGGCCAGGTGGTGACCGTTCCCGTCCTCCCAGTGCTCGGTGACGGCCAGCTCCGCCAGTGGCGCGCCCTCGGGGTCGGTGAGGGTCAGCAGAGCGGCCCCCACCAGCGCCTCCGGCACCTCCAGGGTGACCGGAACCGGCCAGGGGCGCCCGTCGGGCAGCCTCCCGGTGCGCTCCACCGACACCGCCTCGGCCCTCGTCATGAAGCCGGGCAGCGGATAGGAGCCGTTGAGGACCAGCTCCAGATGGGCGAGACCGTCCGGACCTGGGACGAAGACCGGGGCGCCCGGCTGTCCGCCTCCGCCCTCCGGCGCGCTCCCACTCCTGATCGCACTCACCACGAGGTTCCTCTCCTACGGTGTCCCGGAAACGGCCTCTAGCGTATGCCCGCAGGCCCCGGCCTCCCCGCGCGCACTACGGGGAGCGCGGTCCGGACGGCGGACAACCGGAATAGAAGCGCCTCATGGGCGGTTCCAGGCACTGTGCACCGTCCCACCCGCGCCGGACACCGCACGCGTACGGCACAAGCCGACCAGTAGGGCGTTCGTCCACACCCCGCCCGCGCGAAACCTCCGGACTCGGTAGTCTGAGGAGTGCCGGGCGTCCACTCCCGCAGCCGCCTTCTCGACGTGCAGGCCGCGACCACCGCCTGATCCGGACCCACTTCCACTTTCAGTTTCTGGTGCTATGAGCCTTATTGGACTTCTCGCCGACGTCTCCAGGGACCCGGCACTGCACAGCGCGATCGAGGCCGCCCGACGCGGACTCGATCCCCACCTCGACCTCGTCGCGCCCGCCGCGCTGCGCCCCTTCATGGTGGGCGCGCTGGCCGCCGACGCCCCCGTGGGCGCGGGTCGGCCCGTCCTCGCCGTCACCGCCACCGAGCGGGAGGCCTCCGACCTGACCGACGCGCTGCGCTCGCTGCTGCCCGAGAACTCGGTCGCGCTCTTCCCGGCCTGGGAGACCCTCCCGCACGAGCGCCTGTCCCCGCGCTCGGACACGGTCGGCCAACGCCTCGCCGTCCTGCGCCGCCTGGCCCACCCCGACCCCGCCGACCCGCTCACCGCACCGCTGCGGGTCGTCGTCGCCCCCGTGCGCAGCGTCCTGCAACCACTGGTGGCCGGGCTCGGCGACCTGGAGCCGGTCCGTATCCGACCGGGGGACGAGGCGTCCCTGGAGGCCGTGGTCACGGCCCTGGCCGACACCGGCTACGCCCGGGTCGACCTGGTCGAGAAGCGCGGCGACATGGCCGTGCGCGGCGGCATCCTCGACGTGTTCCCGCCCACCGAGGAGCACCCGCTGCGGCTGGAGTTCTGGGGCGACACCGTCGAGGACATTCGCTACTTCCAGGTGGCCGACCAGCGGTCCATCGCGCCCCACGAGGGCGGCGAGGACGCGCGCACCAGCGCCGCCTCCGGCCTGTTCGCCCCACCGTGCCGCGAGCTCCTGCTCACCGACACCGTGCGCGGGCGTGCGCGGGCCCTGGCCGAGGAACACCCCTCCCTGGCCGAGATCCTGCACAAGATCGCCGACGGCGTCTCGGTCGAGGGCATGGAGGCGTTCGCGCCCGTGCTCGCCGACCGGATGGAGCCCTTCTTCACCTACCTGCCCGAGGGCGCGATGGTGGTGGGCTGCGACCCCGAGCGCATCCGCACCCGGGCCGTGGAACTGGAGGCCACCAGCGCCGAGTTCCTCGACGCCTCGTGGATCAACGCCGCCTCCGGTGGCGAGGCCCCCATCGACCTGGGCGAGTCCGCGTACATGTCCGTCTCCGAGCTGCGCGCCGCCGCCGCCGAGGTGGACCTGCCGTGGTGGGGTCTCACCCCCTTCAGCTCGGGCGAGGAGGGCGGGGCCTCCGAGGAGGACGACGCCGTCGTCGTCGGCGCCGTCCCCGCCGACTCCTACCGGGGCGACACCGAGCGGGCACTGGCCGACATCAAGGGCTGGCTGCACGACAACTGGAGCGTCGTCCTGGTCACCCAGGGCCACGGCCCCGCGGAGCGGCTGGTCGCGATGTTGCGCGACGCCGGGCTCGGCGCCGCGCTCGCCTCCGACCTTGCCGAACCGCCCCCTCCCGCCGTCGCCACGGTCACCACCGGGCTGGTCGACCACGGGTTCCTGCTGCGGACGGTCCACACGGTGGTGCTCACCGAGACCGACCTGGCAGGGCAGAAGTCCTCCACCCGGGACATGCGCAGAATGCCGAGCAGGCGGCGCGGCACCGTGGACCCGCTGCAGCTCAAGCCGGGCGACCACGTGGTGCACGAACAGCACGGCGTGGGCCGCTACCTGGAGATGGTCAGCCGCCAGATCCAGGGCGCCACCCGCGAGTACCTGCTCATCGAGTACGCGCCCTCCAAGCGCGGCCAGCCGGGCGACCGGCTCTTCGTGCCCACCGACCAGCTCGGCGAGGTCACCCGGTACGTGGGCGGCGAGGCCCCCACGCTGTCCAAGATGGGCGGTGCCGAGTGGAGCAAGGCCAAGAGCCGTGCCCGCAAGGTCGTCCGCGAGATCGCCGGTGACCTCATCCGCCTGTACTCGGCACGGCAGGCCTCGCCGGGGCACGCGTTCGGCCCGGACACCCCGTGGCAGCGGGAGCTGGAGGACGCGTTCCCGTACGTGGAGACGCCCGACCAGCTCGCCGCCATCGACGAGGTCAAGAAGGACATGTCCCGGTCGGTCCCGATGGACCGGCTGATCTGCGGCGACGTCGGCTACGGCAAGACCGAGGTCGCCGTGCGCGCCGCCTTCAAGGCCGTGCAGGACGGCAAACAGGTGGCCCTGCTGGTACCCACCACCCTTCTGGTCCAGCAGCACATGTCCACCTTCACCGAGCGGTACGCCTCGTTCCCGGTCACCGTCAAGCCCATGTCGAGGTTCCAAACCGACGGCGAGGTGGAGCTGACACGCGAGGGGCTGCGCAGCGGCGAGGTGGACGTCGTCATCGGCACGCACCGCCTGCTGTCGGCGGAGACCCGCTTCAAGGACCTGGGCCTGGTCATCATCGACGAGGAGCAGCGCTTCGGCGTGGAGCACAAGGAGGCGCTCAAACGGTTGCGCACCCAGGTCGACGTGCTGGCGATGTCGGCGACGCCGATCCCGCGCACCCTGGAGATGGGGCTGACCGGCATCCGCGAGATGACCACGATCCTCACCCCGCCCGAGGAGCGGCACCCGGTGCTCACCTTCGTGGGCCCCTACGAGGACAAGCAGATCACCGCCGCGATCCGCCGCGAGCTCATGCGCGAGGGGCAGGTGTTCTTCGTGCACAACCGGGTGGCCTCCATCGACAAGATGGCGGCCGCCATCAAACGCCTGGTGCCCGAGGCACGGGTGGCCTACGCGCACGGCCAGATGAACGAGCAGCAACTCGAAAAGGTCATGGTCGACTTCTGGGAGAAGAACTTCGACGTCCTGGTCTCCACGACCATCGTCGAGTCCGGCCTGGACGTGCCCAACGCCAACACGCTCATCATCGACCGCGCCGACACCTACGGGCTCTCCCAGCTGCACCAGCTGCGCGGCCGGGTGGGCCGCGGGCGCGATCGCGCCTACGCGTACTTCCTCTACCCGCCGGAGAAACCGCTGACGGAGACCGCGTACGAGCGGTTGGCCACGGTCGCGCAGCACACCGAGATGGGCGCGGGCATGTACGTGGCCATGAAGGACCTGGAGATCCGGGGCGCGGGCAACATCCTGGGCGCGGAGCAGTCCGGGACCATCGCGGGCGTGGGATTCGACCTGTACGTGCGCATGGTGGGCGAGGCCGTGGCCGAGCTCAAGGGCGATCCGAACGCGGTCGAGGAGGTCGAGACGAGGGTCGAGCTGCCGATCAACGCGCACATCCCGCACGACTACGTCCCGGGCGAGCGGCTGCGGCTGCAGTCGTACAAGCGCCTCGCCGGCGTCGGCAGCGAAGAGGACATCCTCGCCGCCTACGAGGAGATCACCGACCGGTACGGGACCCCGCCGCAGCAGGTGGACAACCTGATGGCGGTCGCCCGGTTCCGGGTGCTGGCCAAGTCGGCGGGGCTGTCCGACGTCGTCATGCAGGGCAGCCAGATCAGGTTCGCCCCGGTCGATCTGCGCGAGTCGCAAGAACTGCGGCTGCGGCGGATGTACCCCAAGTCCCTGCACAAGGAGACGGCGCGGACCCTGCTGGTGCCGGTACCCAAGTCCGGTGGCATGGGCGGCAAGCCGCTACGGGACCTGGAACTCCTCAAGTGGTGCACCGACCTGGTCAACGCCGTCTTCGAGCCCCAGAAGAAGACCGCTCGGAGCGCCCCGGCCCGTTAGGCCGCCGAGAAGCCCCGGCCCGGCCGACGTGTCCGACGACGCGTCGGCCGGGAGCGGTCAGGACTTGGGAGTACCGACGTCCCCGGGGTCGGCCTCGTAGGTGATGCCGTACATCTCCTCGTCCTCGCTCGGCCTCCGCCGCCACCGCCGCCCGCCGGAGTCGCGCCGGGCCTCCTTCGCCGACCTCTTCTCCTGCCGCCGGTGAAAGCGCAGCTCCCGACGGGCGTCCTTGCGGGCCCCACGCTCGGCACCCCGGTCGTCCGCCCGTGCGGCCCGGCCCCGCTCCCTGGCCGCGCGCCGCTCCTCGGGAGTGACCGGTTGGGGCCTCGCCTCCGCTCCGGACTCCTCGCCGGTGCCCCCGGCCTTCCGACGGCGCAGCGGCGTCACCGTCGCCAGCCCCTTCCCGACCGGGACGTCCGGCGGCAGCTCCACCACCGGCCTCGGAGCGGATCCGGTTCGGTCGCAGGACCGCGCCCCCGCCTTCTCGGCGGCCCTGCCGGACGCGGAGGCGTCCGGGGGCACCGTGCCTGTGCCCGGCCGCAGCTTGCGCCAGTACCACCAGTTCGCGATCCACGCGGCGACGGCGGCGGCCACCCCCACCTCCAGCGCTGCGACGAGGCCCACCTGCCACGCCGACGGCCCCACCTCGCTGAGCCGTTCGCTTCCCAACGGCCCGCCCGAGATCTCCGCCAGGGCCGCGCACAGCATCCCCGCGGTCACCCCGCACACGAACCCCCACAGGGGGGCCGCCTCGCCGACCGCGTCGGGGGCACTGCGCTGGGTCAGGACCCCGCCCACCGCTCCCGCCGCGAACGGCACCGCCAGAGCCACCAGGGACACCACCGGCGCGGCCCCGTTGTCCGGCAGTGCGGCCAGCATCGGGAACATCGGCAGGGCTCCCACCGACACCCCGGTCGGTGCGACGACGGTGCCCGCCCCCATCACGAACCCCGGCCCCAGCGCGTAACAGACCGCGAACACCACCGCGTTGGGCAGGTACGCCAGCTGGACGACCACCAGCAGGACCCCGCCGACCAGCCCGGGAGCCAGCACTCTCGTCGTCTCGACGGCCTCGGAGAAGTTCACGGCCAGGGCCGCCGTGAACAGCAGCAGCCCGCCCAGCAGGAGCGTCCCGGTGGACGCGAGCAGGCCCACCAGGAGGGACCTCGACCTGGCCGGCATCAGTTCCAGCAGGTCCCGGGTCGCCACCCCCTTGTCGCGCATCAGTTGGCGCAGGACTCCCAGCCCTGCGGCGAGGAAGGCGATGACGAACCCCATCACCAGAGCGCGCGGCATGCTCGGTTCGATCACGTCGGTGCGCGCCACGAGGGCCAGCGTGCCCGCGATCGCCGCGTAGGGGCCGGCGATCGCCACGGCCGCCCGCCACACGTACCGGAGGCGGAGGATCTCACAGGATCGGGCCAGCCACCGCCCGGACCGGTACAGCAGCAGGCCCGGCAGCAGGACCAGGCCGAGCGGGAGCAGGGCGATCTGTCCGTCGGGGACCGCGAACGACACGTGGTGGCCGACCAGCCAGGCCAGGACCGCGCCCTGGAGGATGTCGACGATCTCCTCACCGAAGGTGTCGTGCGGTGCGGCCACCCAGCCGATGATGGTGAGGGTGACGATGGCGGCCAGCCCGCTGCCCGCCGCGGTGGCCGCGGCGATGCCGCCGGTGGCGTAGAGGGGCCTGAGCCCGTCGGCGGCCGCGGCCGGGGAGGCTTCGGTGGTGGTGGGCCGCGCGCGCTTCGCCGGTCGGCCTCGGTCTGGGGGAGATCCTGGCGTACTCACCCGACTTATGCTGCCAGGGACCGGAATGCTCCGTGGTATGCGAGCCGCGCGTGTCGTGTGGGCGTCGGCGGCGGGAAACGCGGAACCGTCGGTGTCCGGCCTCCGTCATAGGACAGCAGACAGGTTTCACCCCGCACTCCGAATGGATGCCCATGGCAGGCCCCGCACCCCACCGTTACCGGCTCTCCGACGGGGAGCGCGACGAGGCGCTGGCACGGTTGCGGACCGCGCTGGAGGAGGGCCGCCTCGATGCCGAGGAGCACGCGGACCGTTCGGGTGCGGTGTTGGAGGCCCTCACCAACACGGATCTGGTCCCCGTCTTCGAGGACCTGCCCGCGGCCTGCAGACCCAGCGCACTCGCCGTCCCCGGGGCCCCGCAGCCGGGGGACGAACATCCGTACGTGCCCTCCCCGGCCGCCGGGGGGACGGCGGCGCGGCGGAAGGAGGGGGAGGACTCCCCCGGCCGCCACAAGCGGCCCCACGCGGGCGGGCTGGCGATCTGGGGCGGGATCATCTTCGTGCTCTGGGGGGTGCCGTCCATCTCCAGCGGCAACACCGGCGCCATCTTCGCCTGGCTGTTCTTCCTCGCGGTGTTCATCGCCCCGGGCCTGGTCGTGGCCTCCGTCCAGGCCGCCCGCAACAGGAACGTCCACAACAGGGCCGGGGGCGGCAGGCGCGCGATCGGCTAGGGAGTGTTTTCTGCAGGTTTTCGGGTCGGGGACACGCGGAAACGGCTCCGCCCCACCCTCCGGCAGAACCGGCGGTGGGGCGGAGCCGTGGAAGCGGACACCCGGGGGTGTGCTTACGGGGCGCGTGCTAGAACAGCTCGCGCACCAGCTTCGCAGTCTCGCTGGGGGTTTTGCCGACCTTCACGCCGGCGGCCTCCAACGCCTCCTGCTTGGCCGCGGCCGTACCCGCCGACCCCGACACGATCGCACCCGCGTGCCCCATCGTCTTACCCTCCGGAGCCGTGAACCCCGCGACATAACCCACCACGGGCTTGGTCACGTTCGCCTTCACGAACTCCGCAGCACGCTCCTCGGCGTCCCCACCGATCTCACCGATCATCACGATCACATCGGTGTCGGGGTCGGCCTCGAACGCCGCCAGCGCATCGATGTGCGTGGTCCCGATGATCGGGTCCCCACCGATACCCACCGCCGACGAGAAACCGATGTCACGCAGCTCGTACATCATCTGGTACGTCAGCGTGCCCGACTTCGACACCAGACCGATCCGGCCCGGCTTGGCGATGTCGGCCGGGATGATGCCCGCGTTGGACTGACCCGGCGTGATCAGACCCGGGCAGTTCGGGCCGATGATCCGCGTCCTGTTGCCCTTGGACCCGGCATAGGACCAGAACGCCGCGGTGTCGTGCACCGGGATGCCCTCGGTGATCACCACCGCCAGGCCGATCCCGGCGTCGATCGCCTCGACCACCGCGTCCTTGCAGAACCTGGGCGGCACGAAGATCACGGTGACGTCGGCGCCGGTGGCGGCCATGCCCTCGGCCACCGATCCGAACACGGGCACCTCGGTGCCGTCGAAGTCGACCTTCTGGCCGGCCTTGCGCGGGTTGACCCCGCCCACGATGTCGGTGCCCGAGGCGAGCATCCGACGGGTGTGCTTGGTGCCCTCAGAGCCGGTCATGCCCTGGACCAGCACCTTGCTGTCCTTGGTCAGGAAAATAGCCATGGTGT
>NZ_JBHXQY010000109.1:0-21248 GCF_042716955.1 Nocardiopsis sp. NPDC058631
GCCTCCCCGCACGGGAGCGGTCACGCGTTCTCCGTGGCGGCCGGTGCCGCCCGGGTGAACGGTGCGATGGTGACGCCGGCGGCGCGCAGCCGCTCGGCGACGGCGCGGGCGATGTCCACCGCGCCGGGGCTGTCGCCGTGCACGCACAGGGAGTCGGCCTCGATGACGATCTCGGTTCCGTCGATCGCCTCGACCGGCAGCCCCTGGGCCATACGCAGGCACCGCTCCGCGATCGCCACGGGGTCGTGGAGCACCGCTCCGGGCTCGCGACGGGACACCAGGACGCCGTCGGGGGTGTACGCACGGTCCGCGAACGCCTCCCGGAAGGTACGCAGCCCGGCCTGCTCGGCCAGGGCGAGGAACCGGGAGCCGGGCAGGCCGAGCACCGGAAGGTCGGGGTCGAAGGCGCGGACGGCCTCGACGACCGCGGCTGCCTGCTGCTCGTGGTGCACGATCGCGTTGTAGAGGGCGCCGTGCGGTTTGACGTAGCGGACGCGGTCGTCGGCCAGCCGGGTGAAGGCCGCCAGGGCCCCCAACTGGTAGACGACCTCGTTGGTGAGGTCGGCGGGCGCGATGTCGAGGAACCGGCGGCCGAACCCGGCGAGGTCGCGGTAGCCGACGTGGGCGCCGACGTCCACGTTGCGCTCCTTGGCGTCGGCTGTGGTGCGGCGCAGCACGCTCGGATCGCCGGCGTGGAACCCGCAGGCGACGTTGGCGCTGGTGACGACGGACAGCAGGGCCCGGTCGTCACCGAGTTCCCAGCGGCCGAAGTGCTCGCCGAGGTCGGAGTTGAGGTCGATGCGCAACGTCGGTACTCCTCGTTCTTGTGCGTGCCTGCCGGGGCCTTCGGCCCGGACGCTCCTCCGCGCCCGGTGCCGTCCGCCCCCTCGGCACTGCCGTACTGTGCGGGCCCTTCACAGGGCTCCTACCCCGCACGGTCCACGAGCCTCGGACCGTGCCGGGCGGGGGTTGGAACGGAGGGCGCGGCGGGGTCGTCCCCGCGCCGCGCCCTCCGGGTCTCTACTGCCAGAGGGCGGCGATGCCGCCCAGGGCGTTGACGGCCATGTACGTGGTGAGCAGCCAGGCGGCGACACCGATGGCGATCAGCCAGCGCGGGTAGCGGTAGCCGCCCAGGAGGTCCTGGGAGCGGCGGGCCGCGACCCACAGCATGATGCCGAGGCCGACCGGGAGGATGATGCCGTTGAGTGCGCCGGCGAGGATCAGCAGGGTGTTCGGGGCCTGGCCCGACAGCAGGAAGATCGCCAGGGAGATACCGATGAACACCGCGACCAGGACGCCTCGGCGCTTCTCCAGCCAGGGGTGGAAGGTGGTGACGAAGGAGACCGAGGTGTAGGAGGCGCCGATGACGGAGCTGACCGCGGCGGCCCACATGATCATGCCGAACAGGCGCATGCCGACCTCGCCGGCGGCCTGGTAGAAGGCCTCGGCCGAGGGGTTGGGCGCCTCCAGGATGGCGGCGCCGCCGCTGACGACGCCCAGGATGGCGAGGAAGAGCAGGACCCGCATGGCGCCGGTGATGATGATGCCGGTGACGGAGGTCCTGGTGATGGCTCCGGCGTTCTCCGGGCCGCCCTGTCCGGCCTCGACGAGTCGGTGCGCACCCGCGTAGGTGATGTAGCCGCCGACGGTGCCGCCGATGATGGTGACGGTGGCGAGGAAGACGTCCGTGCCGAGCTGGTCCGGCATGACGGACTGGCGCAGGGCCTCGCCGACCGGGGGCTGGGAGACGATCGCGACGTACAGGGTCAGGGCGATCATCGCGACGCCGAGCACGATGAGGATGCGGTCGAGGGCCACACCCAGCTTCTTCGCGCTGAGGATGCCCACGGCCAGGGCAGCGGAGATGACGGCGCCGATCCTCGGGTCGAACCCGAGCAGGGCGTCCAGGCCGAGGCCGGTGCCGGCGAGGTTGCCCACGTTGAAGATCAGTCCGCCGAAGACGATCAGGAAGGCCAGGAGGTAGCCCGCTCCGGGCAGCACCTTGTTGGCCAGGTCCTGGGCGCGCATGTCGGCGACGCCGACGACTCTCCAGATGTTCAGCTGGACGGCGATGTCCACGAGGATCGAGACGAGGATCGCGAACGCGAAGGTCGCGCCGAGCTGCGCGGTGAATGTCGTGGTCTGGGTGATGAAGCCAGGGCCGATGGCGCTCGTGGCCATGAGGAACATCGCGCCGAGCAGGCTGCTGCTCAGCGTGATCCGCCCGATCCGCGGGCGCACCTTCGGGGGTGCGGGGGGCGTGTCGCCCATGGGTCTCTCCAGGAAGTGCGAGAAGCGTGCCGTGGCGCGATGACCAACCACGCCATCGTTGGATTGTTGAACAATACTTCAATCCAACAAGACGAGTAAAGATCGCGTCAGCAAAAACCCAGGTCACTGCTGCGAGCAGGGGCCGCGGCCTTCCCCGCACCCTGGGGTATCGCGAATCCTGGGGGTTATAAGTCCCATCATCCGACTAGCCGATCTCTTCGAGGCCCCGCCTCCCCACGGGTCCGCCGGGTCGGTCACAATGGAGTAACCGAACGCACCCCGAGGAGCACATGTGACGGCCACGGACGCCCACACCGCCCGGCCCGCCGGCCGCAAGCGCCTCCTGCCCCCGCTGCCCACCCAGGCCGAGCGGGTCGCCGCACTGCTCCGCGAGTCCCTCATCGACGGCGCCTACCCTCCGGGGCAGCGCCTCTCCGAGGAGCGGTTGTGCGAGGAGCTGGGAGTCTCCCGCAACACCCTGCGCGAGGCCTTCCGACTCCTGGTCCGCGATCGCCTGCTCGTGCACCAGATGCACCGGGGAGTGTTCGTCACGCTCCCCACCAGCGAGGACGTCCGCGACCTGTTCAAGGCCCGCAGGGTCCTCGAACTTCCCGCGCTGCGGGGTGCGGTGCGTCCCACCGAGGAGGCGGTGCGGTCGGTCGGCGCCGCCGTGGACGAGGGGGAGGCCGCCCGCAGCCGCCGGGAATGGAAGCGCATGGGCACCGCCAACATGCGCTTCCACCAGGCCCTGGCCGGACTCGCCGGGAGTGCGCGCGTCAACGAGTTCATGAGCCAGGTACTCGCCGAGACCCGCCTGGTCTTCCACGTCATGGACGCCCCCCGCGAGTTCCACGCCCCCTACCTCGACTGGAACCGGCGCATCCACACGCTGCTGGCCTCGGGTGACGTCGCGGGCGCCGCCGACGAGCTCGCCACCTACCTCGACACCTCCGAGGACCAGCTCGTCACCGCCTTCACCTCCGGGGAGCGGGGCGCCTGACCGCGTCGCGTGGCGCCCCCGGACACCCGCCGCCGGACGCGGCCTCCGCCGACCTCTCCGCCACGCGCGGCGGCCCGCGGCCCCGCGGCCGTCTTGGTAGGACTTGTCCACAGGTGTGGCGAAAACCGCCTGACGGAGGTCCCTCAGTGCCAGAATGGGGACTCGATGGAACTGAACGGACGCCCCGTCAGCACCGGGGAAATCGCGGGTCTCGCCCTGTACGGGTACGGCCACTTCACGACCATGCTCGTCACCGACCTGCGGGTACGCGGGCTCGACCTGCACATGGAGCGGCTGAGCACGGACTGCCAGACCCTGTTCGGTACCGTCCTGGACATCCCCCGGGTCCGTGAGCTCGCCCGCCGGGCCGCACGCGCGCACCCGTCGCCCTCCGTGGTGCGGGTGACCGTGTTCGATCCGGGCATGGACCTCGCCCGCCCCGCCGCACACCCGCTCCCGCAGATCCTGGTCACCACCCGGCCGGCCCCGGCGCCGGCCGCTTCCCCGTCGCCGCTCCGGCTGGGCACCCGGCTGTTCGCCCGCGACACCCCGCAGGTCAAGAGCACCGGGATGTTCGGGGCGATCCGCCAGCGGCGCGCGGCCCAGACGGACGGGTTCGACGACGCCCTGTTCATCGGTGTCGACGGGCGGGTGTCGGAGGGACCCACCTGGAACATCGGGTTCCTGGACGGTGGCGGCCTGGTGTGGCCGCAGGCCCCGTGTCTGCCGGGGGTGACGGCCCGGCTGGTGGACCGCGCGGCCGACTCCCTCGCCGTCCGCGTGTCGACCCGGCCCGTCGCCGGGGCCGCGAGCACCCGTGTGTCGGGGGCGTTCGTCACCAACGCCACCACGGGGGTGCGGCCGGTCACCTCCATCGACGGGGTCCACCTGCCGCAGTCCGCCCTGATCCGCAAACTGGCCGCCGCCTACCGCGAACTCCCCGGCGACGCCCTGTAGACCCACCGCCCGAGGGGGCGGCGGCCGGTCCGGTCGCCGCGGTGTCCTCCCGCCCGCGACCGGCCCGCCAGGACCTGCTGGAGCGCGCTCCTCACCCCTCTGTTCCGCCGGGGCGGAGGGACCCTCCGGCGGGCCCTGCCGCACTCCGGGCCCGCCCCGGCCACCACACGCGCGAGCCCACGTCCAGCGACAGCGCGGGCACCAGCAGGGTGCGGACGATCAGGGCGTCCACCAGCACGCCGAAAGCCACCAGGAACGCGAGCTGGAGCAGGAACAGCAGCGGGATGACCGCCAGCGCCGCGAAGGTCACGGCGAGGACCACCCCGGCGGACGTGATCACCCCGCCCGTGACGGCGAGCGCGCGCAGCACGCCCTCCCGGTGCCCGTGGACCAGGGTCTCCTCCCTGGCGCGTGACATCAGGAAGATGCTGTAGTCGATGCCCAGCGCCACGAGGAACACGAACGCGAACAGCGGGACCACCGGGTCCGCACCCGGAAGGCCGAGCAGGTGGTCGAAGACCAGCGTGCCCACGCCCAGCGCGGCGGCGAAGGACAGCACGTTCGCGGCCATCAGCAGCAGCGGCGCCACCAGGGAGCGCAGCAGCGGGATCAGGACGAGGAAGACCACCACCAGGACGAGGGGGACGACGACGGTGAAGTCGCGCTGGGCGGTCTCCAGGGTGTCCAGGTCGGTGGCGGTCACACCGCCGACCAGGGTGTCGGCTCCCTCGACGCCGCGAAGTGCCTCCCGGAGGTCGCCGACGGCGGCGACCGCGTCGGAGGACTCCGGGGGGACGGCCAGGGTCACCTCGACCAGGACCCGCCCGTCCTCCACCAGCGGCGGGGCGTCGGCCCCGGGCGGTCCGGGTTCGGCCACCGCGGCCGCCCCCTCCACCTCGGGCAGGCCCTCCGCGGCGGCGACCACCTCGTCCAGCCGGTCGGCGTCGGCGACCACGAGTGCGGGCGCCGCGCCGCCGGCGGAGCCGAAGCCCCGGGTGAGGACCTCCTGTGCCTCGACCGCCTCGACCTCCGTACGGAAGACCTCGGACTGGCCGGTCCCCCCGGCGTCGAACTGCGGCGCGAACAGGGCCGCCGCCGCCAGGGCCACGGTGGTCCCGATCCAGTACGCGCGGGGACGGCGCGAGACCGCTCCGGCGATCCGCCCCCAGAGGCGGTGCCTCTCGACGACCTCGTCGAGGCTGTCGCCCCCGCCCCGGCCGTCCGCCGCCCCCGGCGCGGTGCCGGGCCGGTGCGGCGCGGTCGGCCAGAACACCGCCCTGCCGCCGAGCGCGAGCACGGCGGGCAGGAAGGTCATCGCGGAGAACAGGGCCGCGGCGACGCCGATGGCGACGACCGGTCCGAGGCTGCGGGTGGAGGCCAGGTCCGCGGTGAGCAGGCAGAGCAGGCCGAGGATGACGGTGCCGCCGGAGGCCAGGACCGGACCGGCCACCCCGCGTACCGCGGCGAGGACGGCCTCGGGCACGCGGTCCCGCGTGGCGAGTTCCTCCCGGTAGCGGGCCACGAGCAGCAGCGCGTAGTCGGTGCACGCACCGACGACCAGGATGAACAGGATGCCCTGGCTCTGTCCGTTGAGGCTGACCAGGCCCGTGTCGGCGGCCAGGTAGACGAGCGCGCCGGACAGGCCGAGGGCGAGCAGGGAGGAGAGGATGACCAGGACCGGGAGCAGGGGCGACCGGTAGACGGCCACGAGGATGACCAGGACCGAGGCGATCGCGACGACGAGCAGGGTCGAGTCGATGCCGCCGAAGGCCGCGCTGAGGTCGGCCGCGTACCCGGCGGGGCCGGTGACCTGCGCCTGGAGTCCGGGGACGGGCTCGTCGGCGAGGAGCTCACGCAGTTCGGCGACCGTGTCGCCGGTGTCGTACTCCGGGTCGATCGACACGGTGAACTGGGCGACGGAGGGGTCCTCGGTCCCCGGGAAGGGGCCGATCACCGGGCCCGAGGCCCAGGGCTGCTCGGCGACGCGCTCTGCGACCCCGGCGATGGCTTCCATACCCTCCTCGGCGGCGTCACCGCTTCCCGAGTAGACGACGACGGCGGGGACGGAGTCCTCCCGGTCGAACTCCTCGGCGATCTCGGCGACCTCGGTGGACTCGGCGCCCACGGGCAGGAACGCGCCGGGGTCGTTGGTCTGCACCTCTCCGAGCTTGCCCAGGAACATGCCCAGGGGGCCTGCGCCGAACAGCCACACGAGGGCGACCACAAGCGCCGCCCCCACCCACCAGCGGGATCGGCGGGATCGGTCTGTGTCCTTGCGCACGGGACGGGTCCTTCCGTTGCGTCGACAATTGACTCGAAATAAGAGTATCTTGTTTTTCGAGTCAATTGCGGCCGTGCGCCGACGCCGCCCGGCGCGTCCCCGTCCGCTGGTTCAGCCGACGCGTTCCGTGCGGGCCTCCTCGTTCGCGCAGTCGGCGATGTTGGTGGCCATGGAACCGAACACGATCCCGTGGAAGGGCGTCACCGCCTTCCAGTACAGGTGTCCGAGGAGTCCACGGGGATGGAAGAGCGCCCGCTGGTGGTAGACCGTGCGCCCCTCCACCCGCGCCACGCCCAGCTCCAGCCACGCGGGACCGGGGAGCCGCATCTCCGCCCTCAGCCGGAGCAGGCGTTCCGGCACGACCTCCTCGACCCTCCAGAAGTCCAGTGAGTCACCGACCCTCAGCCGGGCAGGGTCGCGTCGGCCCCTCTGCAGGCCCACACCGCCGACGGCCAGGTCGATCCACCCGCGCGCCGCCCAGGCCAGGGGCCAGGAGTACCATCCGTTCCGGCCACCGATCCCCTCGATCACCCGCCACAGGTCCTCGGGCTCCGCGTCGACGTACCTGGCACGCACATCGGTGTAGAGGCTGCCGCCCGCCCAGGCCGGGTCCGTGGGCAGGGGGTCGGACGGCACGCTCGGCCAGGCCGCCGACGACCACCGCGTGTCCACCCGCGACTCGTCCACCCTCCTCAGCGCGAGCCGTACGGCCTCGTCGAAGCCGATCCGGTGGTGGTCGTCCAGGTAGTCCGACAGGTCGTCCTCCCCGGCGACGGCGTCGTGGCGCAGCGAGTCCACCAGGGGCCGGGCGATCGCGGGCGGCACCGGCGTGATCAGGCCGACCCACAGGCTGGACAGACCCGGGGAGAGTACCGGCACGGGGACGATCAGCCGCTTGGCGATGCCCGCGGCCCCGGCGAAGCGCTGGACCATCTCCGCGTAGGTCAGGACCTCCGGGCCTCCGATGTCGAAGACGCGGTCGGTCCCCTCCGGCAGTTCGGCGGACTCCACGAGCAGCCTCAGCACGTCCCGGACCGCGATCGGCTGCACCCGGCTGCGCACCCACCGGGGCGTCGTCATGACCGGAAGGCGCTCGGTGAGGTGGCGCAGCATCTCGAAGGACGCCGAACCCGACCCGATGATCACCGCCGCGCGGAGCACCGCGGCGGGGACCGGCGACTCCAGGAAGACGTCGCCGACCTGCGTGCGCGAGGCCATGTGCGCGGACAGTTCACCGTGCTCGGGGACGAGGCCGCCGAGGTAGACCAGCCGCCGTACCCCTGCCTGCTCCGCGGCGCGGGCGAAGTTGTCGGCACCCTCGGCGTCGGCGCTCTGGAAGTCCCGTCCCCCCGACATCGAGTGGACCAGGTAGTAGGCCGTGTCGATGCCCTCCAACGCCTCGGCCAGGCCCTCGTCGGAGACGACGTCCCCCCGCACCACCTCGACCTCATCCCGCCAGTCGACGTCGCGGAGCTTGTCCGGGGTACGCACGAGGCAGCGGACGGCGTGCCCGGCCGCCAGGAGCTCGGGCACGAGGCGGCCGCCGATGTATCCGGTCGCCCCGGTCACCAGGGTCCGGTGGCCCCCCGTCATCCCGTGGCCCCGATCGTCCCGCTGTCGCGCCGACGGCGTCCACGCCGTTCCTCGCGGCGCCTGCGGTACGGGTTGTCGCCGGGCAGGTGGCTACCGACGCGGCCGTACATGCCGAAGGTCATCACCATGATGCCGACCACGAAACTGAAGATGACGTTGGGCATCGAGAACGCCAGGATGTTGGGGCCCGCACTCATGAGGTAGAGGTTGACCAGCCCGCTGGCCACGAACCCCACTCCCACCACGGTGCACACGGTCGAGGCAAACGAACCGCCCAGTACCGCCGCGCCCAGCAGGAGCGAGCCGATCGCGATCGAGAGGAAGCTGAGCGCGCCGTTCGTGGACAGCCCGGCGATCACCTCTCCCCGGGTGTCGAACAGCGGGAGTCTGACCAGCAGGCCCGCGATACCGAAGCCGACGAGTACCAGGCCCGTGAGCCCCGCTCCGATCCTGTAGACCACGCCGAGACGGCGGTCCGCCGGACGTGTGGTGTCCAGATCCATGTGCTGCCCCTTTCGGTGTCCTCCCAGCTAGAGTCGGGTGTGAGTGGCGCACACCACAAGTCGCGTCGCTTTCGCAACGCTTGGGGCCCCATGTCCGACGCACTCACTCCCGGGGCGACCGCCCGCCTTCTCGGGGTCGCACCCTCCACACTGCGCAGCTGGGACCACCGGTACGGTGTCGGCCCCCGCGAGCGCAGCACGGGCGGCCACCGCCGCTACTCCCCCGACGACGTCGCCCGGCTCCGCGAGCTGTGCCGCCTGGTCGGCGAAGGTCTTCCGCCCGCCTCGGCCGCCCGCCTCGCGCTCGACCGGTCGCCTTCGGTCCCGGCCCCGAGGAGAGCCGAACCGCCGTCCGCGGGCCGGCGCCACGGCGGGGACACCCTTCCGCTCGGCGCCGCGGCATCCACGCCCCAGGGGATCACCCGCGCCGCGATGCGGCTGGACGCCGAACTGGTCGAGGCGCTCCTGGAGGAGGCGCTGCGGCGCCACGGCGTGGTGGCCGTCTGGGAGGAGCTCGCCATGCCCATGCTCTACGGGATGGGCCGCAAGTGGGAGGACACCCTCCGCTACGTCGAGGTCGAGCACCTGCTCTCGTGGTGTGTGTCCTCGGCCCTGCGCCGTGTCCCCCCGCCCGCCCGCATTCCCGGAAAAGGGGAGGGCACCCCCCGGACGGCGCCGTACGTCCGGCCGACCGTGCTCGCCTGCGGGCCGAAGGAGATGCACAGCCTTCCGGTGGAGGCCCTGGCCGCCGCGCTCAGGGAGCACGGCGTGCCCCACCGGATGCTCGGTCCGTGCACCCCCGTCGAGGCGACCGTGCGGGCGGTGCGCCGAACCGGGCCCCGCGCCGTCGTGCTGTGGTGCCACACGGGGGACGCGGCCGACACCGTCGCCCTCCGGCGCACCGCACGCGAGGCGGCCGGGGCGGCGCAGTCCACCGCCGTGTACACGGCGGGCCCGGGCTGGCGTTCGCTGAAGGGGGGCCCGGTCCTCGCCGACGGCCACCTGAACTCCCTCGCGGAGGCCGTGCGGGTGCTCGCCCCGGACTGAGCCGCACCCGCCTCCGGGGCCGCGGTGCCGCGGTGCCGGACCCGGTTCAGGGACGGCGGGCCGGACCCGCGCGCAGCGAGTGCCAGGCGTGCTCGGCCGACGTCAGGGACATCGCCGCGACGGGTGTGCTCAACCCCATGGCCAGCTCCCGGTGCAGGCGCGAGCCGCCGTCCAGGAAGGCCAGCACGTCCCCGAGTCGGTTGGCCGCGAACAGGTTCGAGAAGAAGTCCGCCCCCCGCACCCGGCCCGTGTCCAGCGCCCGCAGCATGACCGCGTCCATGGCCAGGTGGCGGCGCCGGTGCGGCACCGGCGGCACGGGGACCCGGCCCCGCGCGAGGGCGCGGGCCACCGCCTCCGCCTGGCGCCGCACACCGCTGAACGTGTACCCGGTCGAGGGCCGGGTGGCGCCCCCCGCGGCACCCACCCGGAACACGCGGTGCCCCTCCCTCGTCCGGAACGGGGCGTCGGTCATCGGGATGACGCCCTGCTCGGCCGCCGTCACCTCCGGCCCGGGCAGCCCGAGCAGGTCGCAGTACCTGCCGAGCGCGCGCTCGTACTCGGCGGTCGTGAGGGCCTCGCGGCCGAACTCGGTGTACTCCACCAGCGCCTCGCGGGAGGACAGGGGCAGCACGTAGCCGAACGCGACCCCGTTCACCGGTTGGGCTGGGCGCAGGTCCATCAGCACGGCGGAGCCGGGGTCGAAGGCGTCTTCGCGGGTGCGCACGAACCAGCCCCGGAAGTGCTGGAGGAGGTGGGTGCGCCCGCGCGGAAGCGGTCGGGGCGGCCGGGAGTCGAACACCCACGCCGCGGTGAGCGACGTCGCCCCGCCGTCCGGCCCGACCCCCTCGACCACCGCCTGCCCCTCCCCGTCGCGCACACCCGTCACCAGGAGCGGAAGCTGGTCCACGTGCTCGCCCGCCGAGGCGCGCACGTGCGCGTCCACGTCGGCCGACCGCAGCATCTTGTACACGTAGGGCGCGGCCGGGGAGGAGTGGACCGCCCCGTCCTCCCCCACCACCGACAGGTGTTCCCAGCGTGCGGCCAGCAGGCCGTCCCAGGGGCCCCCGTCCGGTTCCCAGAAGCACCAGGTGCGCGGCGGAGGGGTGTGCGGTCCGGGCGGCGGCTCCACCAGGGCGACACGCAGCGGACGACCGCTCCGGTCGTTGATACCGCCGAGCCGGTGGGTCAGGGTGAGCCCAGCGGCTCCCCCGCCGATGATCGCCACGTCGTAGTCGGCCATGCCCCCAGCATGCACCGGGAGGCCGCCATGAGCACGCGAACACCCGACGATCCCGGGGAGGGACCCGTGGCCACCACCACGAGGGCGATGAAGACCGGCCCGGTCACCGACGAGTTCGACCACGCCGCCGGGGCCTACGACCGGTTGGTCGCCGCCAGCCCCGGATACCACACTCACCTGCGGATCTCGGCGCGACGGCTGGCGCTGCCCGACCGGGGCCGCGGGCTGCGCCTGATCGACCTGGGGTGCGGCACCGGGGCGTCGACCGCGGCTCTGCTGCACACGGCCCCGTCCGCCCGGATCGCGGGTGTGGACGCGTCGCGGGGGATGCTCGGCGCCGCCCGCGCCAAGCGCTGGCCGGCCTCGGTGTCCTTTTACGAGGGGCGCGCCGAGGAGCTCACGCCAGCATGGGCCGAGGAGCACCTGGGCGGCCCCGCCGACGCGGTGTTCGGCGCGTACCTGGTGCGCAACTGCCCCGACCCCGACGCGTTGCTGGCGGCGGCGCGGTCCCTTCTGCGGCCCGGAGGCAGACTCGTCCTGCACGAGTACTCCGTGGCCGACTCGGTGTCCGCGCGGGCGGTGTGGTCGGCGGTGTGCTGGGGGGTCGTGATTCCGGCGGGCCGGCTCCTGACCGGCCGCGCCGACCTGTTCCACTACCTGTGGAGGAGCGTGCTGGAGTTCGACGGCCGCACGGCGCTGCTGGACCGGATGCGCCGCGCGGGCCTGGAGTCGGTGGCCGGCGTCCCGCTGCCCGGCTGGCAGTACGGGGTCACCCACACGTTCGCGGGCAGGCGGCCGCTCGGGGCGGAGGCCGGTCATGGGCGCTGACCGGCCCGAGGGAGTCCGGGACCCGCTGGCGGAGGCCGTCGTGCCCGCGCCGCCGGCCGGGCCCCGCCCCGGGGCGGGGCCCGCCGTGGCGGTGGTCGGCGGCGGCATCGCCGGGCTGGCCGCGGCGTGCGCCCTGGCCGAGAGGGACGTGGACGTGGTGGTGTACGAGCGGGAGGACTCCCTGGGCGGGCGCCTGAGGGGGTGGGAGACCACGCTCCGCGACGGGTCGCCGGCCACCATGACCAGGGGGTTCCACGCGTTCTTCCGCCAGTACTACAACCTGCGCGGCCTGCTGCGTCGCGCCGACCCCGGTCTGGACGGGCTGGTACCGCTCGCCGACTACCCGCTGGTGCACCGGGACGGCCCGCGCGACCGCTTCTCGGGGCTGCCGTCGACCCCGCCGTGGAACGCGGCGGTCCTCGCCGCGACCAGCCCGAGCTTCCCCCTGCGCGACCTGGCCCGGGTCAACGTCCCCGCCGCCCTGCAACTGCTGGACGTCGACGTGCCGGGCGTGTACGAACGACTCGACCACCTGAGCGCCCGGGACCTGTTGGCGGCGGTCCGCTTCCCGCCGAGGGCCAGGCACCTCGCCTTCGAGGTGTTCACGCGGAGCTTCTTCGCGGACCCCGGCCGGTTGTCGGCCGCCGAACTGGCGGTGATGTTCCACCTGTACTTCCTCGGCTCGTCGGAGGGCCTGGTGTTCGACGTGCCGGCCTCGCCGTTCCCGCAGGCACTGTGGGATCCGCTGGAACGCCACCTGGTGAAGCTGGGCGCGCGGTTCCGGACCGGCGACCCGGTCGAGGGGGTGTACCCCGGGCGTACACGCCGGTTCGCGGTGCGGTGCGGGCCCGGGGAGGGCGGACCGGGGGCGGAGTACGACGGCGTGGTACTGGCGGCCGACCCGCCAGGGATCCGCCGCCTGGTGGCGGCGTCGCCGGGCCTGGGGGACGCGGGGTGGCGCGACCGGCTCGGGCGCCTGGCGTCGGCTCCCCCGTTCCTGGTGTCGCGCTACTGGCTCGACCGTCCCGTGCGCCCGCACCGGCCCGCGTTCCTGGGGACGGCGGGGTACACCGCGCTGGACAACGTGAGCGTGCTCGACCGCTACGAGGACGAGGCCCGCGGGTGGGCTCGGCGGACGGGCGGCTCCGTGGTGGAACTGCACGCCTACTCCCTCCCGGAGGGCTGCGACGCGGAGCACGAGCGGGTACGGCTGTGGGAGCAGGCGGTGTCCGTCTATCCGGAACTGGGTGCCGCCGGGGTGGTGGACGCGCGGCACGAACTGCGCGCGGACTGCCCGCTGTTCGCCCCCGGGAGCCACCGCGACCGGTGCGGGGTGTCCACCCCGGACCCGTACCTGGTCCTGGCGGGGGACCACGTCCGCACGGACCTGCCGGTGGCGCTGATGGAGCAGGCGGCGACCAGCGGCCTGCTCGCCGCGAACGCCCTGCTGTCCCGCTGGGGCCGGGAGGGGCACACCCTGTGGACGGTGCCCCGGCGGGGGCGTTCCGCTCCGCTGCGGTCGCTCGCGCGGTGGGCCCGGCACACCCCCCGCTGACCCCGCGGCGCACCGGGCCCCGTCCGCCCCCACCGCGACGCGCGGCAACGGCCCTCCCCCCGGGGACCCGTGCGGTTCACCCGGGCCAGCGGCCGGAGGCGCGCAGGAGGTACCGGCGCTCCGCGTAGGCGAGGTCGTCACGCCACAGGCGGCGCGCGGCCATGCGTATGGCGGGGCGCACGACCGCACCCGCCACCCTGCGGGCCAGCGCGAACCCGACCCTGTCGGACGTCGCGACGGTGGCCTCGATGACCGCCGTGCGCGGCACGCCCCCGGCGTCGACGCCGAGCGGGGTGGCGTGGGTCTCCACCACGCTGCCCAGGCCCTCCCCCTCGATGACGCGCATGACCACGGTGCGGGGTTCGGGACAGGTGAACTCGGCGCGCACAGGCACGCCCAGCCGGCCCGCCACCCGGAACCCCACGTCGACCACCATGCGGTCCGGATCCGGGTCGGGGCCCTCCGGCACCTCGGTCACCGTCAGCCCCACGAACGAGTACGGGTGGAACCAGGAGCCGTGCCAGGGGTCCAGCCGGTTGGCCACCACGTCCTCCGGTTCGCACCGCCCCGCCAGGCTCTCCACCGCCGTGATCGCGGCGGCCTCCTCGGGTCGCTCGGGGACGACCGGCGCGTCCAGGGGTTCCTCCCCGCCCTCCCGGTCCAGGCGCACCCACACGAGGACCCCGTCGTCGTGCACCGGGTAGGGGTCCCATCCCGGGAACCCCCCGGCCCCCAGGGAGAGCCCGTGCCAGCGGCACACCAGGTCCCCACCGGTCACCGCGCCCCGGCAGAGCGGGGCCCCCAGATGGGGGCACGCCCCCGGTCCGGCGTGGGCGGCGCCGTCCGGGGTGCGCCAGGCCACGAGTTCGGTGCCGGCGACGACACGGCCGAACGGACGGTCGTCGCGTACCTCGCGGCTGGCGGCCAGCACGAACCAGTTGCCGGACGGCCTGGCCAGGGCGCGTTTGAGTGTCGCGCCGATGACGGCGGGCGATCCCTCCCTCCAGGTGGGCCTCTGCCCGCTCCACGTGACGGCGGGCATCCGGCGCAGCGGTGTCCACCGCGGTTCGGGGTCGGGCAGCGTCACAGTGTTCTCCTCCTGGGCGTGTCCACCGCGCGCTCAGCCGGACCGGGGGCGCGGCACCGAGCGTGCGAACAGGGAACGGGCGAGGGCGGGGACGGCCGCGGCGGCCTTGCGGGCGCCGGAGACGCGGTGGCGGGTGCTCCAGACGTCGAAGTCGGCCGCGCTGATCTCGTCCAGGATCGCCCGGTAGAGCCGGAAGGCGGTGGCGACACACGGGCGGGCCACCGGGGAGAGCATCGCGATCCCGGGCTCGGCCTCCCGGTAGACCCCCCGGTTGACCTCGACGAGGTCGGCGACCGCCGCACGGGCGCGCCGGTCGGGTGCCCTGACCCGCGCGCAGTGCTCCAGGAGAGTCCGGTCCACCCCGTGGGACTCCAGCACGTCGGCTGGCAGGTAGACCCGGCCGCGCCGCAGGTCCTCGGCCACGTCGCGGAGGAAGTTGGTGAGTTGGAAGGCCTCGCCCAGCGCGGCGGCGTGCGGGGCGGCCTCGGCCCGGGACGCCACCGTCCCCAGGACCGGCAGGACCTGGAGTCCGATGACCGCCGCCGATCCGTACATGTACTCGCGCAGGTGCTCCAGGTCGCGGTAGCGCGTGACGTCCAGGTCCATGCGCATGGAGGCCATGAACGCCGTGAAGTAGGCGGTCGGCAGGTCGTAGCGGGCGACGGTGTGGGCGAGTGCGCGCAGCACCGGGTCGTCGGGCTCCCCTCCCGACAGCGCGCGCCCCAGGTCGCCTTCGACGGCGTCGAGACGCTCCCGCAGGCCGGCCGCGGTCGTGCCAGGGGGAGGTTCGTCCACGATGTCGTCCACCCAGCGCGCGAACCCGTACAGCGCGTGCACGGCGGGGCGCCTCTCCGGCGGCAGGACCCTCGTGGCCGTGAAGTAGGTGCGCCCGTGGCGCGCGTGCAGCTCCCGGCAGCGCAGGTAGTCGCCGCGCAGCCGTTCGGGGCCGATCCCGGCCGCGTCGAGTTCCGCCGTCGCCGTGCCCCTCATCGTCCACGCCCCTCCGCCAGCACGCGCGCCGCGGCCAGCTTTCCCGAGATCAGCACGGTCGGCAGACCGACCCCCGGCGAGGTCCCGCACCCCGCCAGCACGGCGTTGGAGGTTCCCGGGACCGTGTTGCCCGGGCGGAACGGTCCCGTCTGCGCGAAGGTGTGCGCGAGGGAGAACGGGGTGCCGTGCTCCATCCCCTGGCGCGCCCAGTCCGCGGGGGTGACGAGGTGCTCGGTCCGGACGGAGGCGTCCAGGCCGTCGAGGCCCCGTTCCTCCAGCGTCCGGACCAGGCTGTCCCGGTAGCGGGGTCCCTCCCGCTCCCAGTCGATGTCCCCCGCGGCCAGGTTCGGTGCGGGGGCGAGCACGTACAGCAGGTGGCGCCCCTCCGGGGCCAGCGCCGGGTCGGTCAGGGTGGGTTGGGAGACCAGCAGGGAGGGGTCGCTCATGGTGCGCCCCTCCCGGATGATCTCGGCGAAGGTGCGCTTCCAGGCGGCGCCGAAGGAGATGGTGTGGTGCCCCAGGCCCTCCCAGGTGCGGTCGGTGCCCAGGTGGAGCACGACGGCGGAGGGGGAGAAGCGGGTCCGGACCGGTCGGCGGGGCTCGTGGCCGAGGAGGCGGTGGGCGGAGGGCAGGTCGGCGGTGATGACCACCTGGTCGCAGGGGATCCGCTCCCCTCCGGCGGTGACCACGGAGGTGACGCGGTCACCGCTCCGCTCCAGGCGGGTGACCGCCTCCCCGTGGCGGACGGTTCCCCCCGCCTTCGTGAACGCCCCGGCCAGGGCGTCCCCGAGCGCCCGCATTCCTCCACGGGGGAAGTACACCCCGGCGACGGTGTCCATGTAGGCGATGACGGCGTAGGCCGCCAGGGCGTTCTCCGGAGCCACACCCGCGTACAGGGACTGGAAGGAGAAGATCCGGCGCAACCGCTCGTCGCGGACGCGGCGTCCGACGGCCGGGGCCAGCCGGCCGAACCCGCCCAGCGCGGCGAGCCTGAACAGGTCGGGCCTGACCAGGTCCAGCGGCGAGTCGCACCGCGCGTCGATGAACGAGCGCATCTCCACCCGGTACAGGCGGGTGAGCCAGTCCCTCAGACGCAGGTAGCCGTCGGCCTCGCGCTCGCCCGCCACCCGTGCCACCTCGGCGGCCATCGCCTCGCGGTCGGTGTGCACGTCGATCACGGTGCCGTCGGCGAAGGCCGCGCGGTAGGCGGGGCTCAGCGGCACGAGGTCGAGCCGGTCCGCCGTGCTCTCGCCGACGGCGCCGAGCGCCTCGTCGAGGAGTTCGGGCATCGTGAGCACGGTGGGTCCGGTGTCGATGCGGAAGCCGTCCAGGTCGAGCCGCCCGGCGCGACCGCCCGGGTGCGGCTCCCGCTCCACGACGACGACCTCGCGCCCCGCGCCCCGCAGGTGCAGGGCACAGGCCAGGCCGGACAACCCCGCGCCCACCACGACCACACGGTCGCGGCCGGGGGCCGGGGCCGGTGTGCGCCGGCCCGCTCCGCCGCTCGCACCTCGGCGGCCGTTCACGTGGGGTCCGTCCCCGTCTGGGCTGCGAGGCCTCGCAGCCCCTCCGAGACGACGGGGTCCAGGTCGAGCCCGTCCAGCCGGTCGGTTCCCCGGGCCGCCAGCTCACCGCACCGGGCGCGGACGAGGTCGCGTGCGCCGAGACGGTCCAGGGTGGCGGCGACCTCGGCGGGGTCGGCGTCCTCGCCGACGCGGGCGAGCAGGTCGCGCGCGGCGGCGTCCCCCTGTTCCTCGGCCAGCCGGACCCCGGCCCCGAGGAGCAGGGTGCACTTGCCCTCGCGGATGTCCTCCCCCACGGGTTTGCCGGTCCGGGCGCTGTCCCCGTAGACGCCGAGGAGGTCGTCCCTGAGCTGGAAGGCGGTCCCGACGTCCCGCCCGTATCCGCGCAGGGCGTCCACCGTCGCCGCGTCGGCGCCGGCCATCGCCGCGCCGAGGTGGAGTGGCCGCTCGACGCTGTAGGACGCCGTCTTGAGCAGATTCACCCGCAGGGCCGTCCCCTCGGAGCGGTCGCGCCGGGCCTGGGCGCGGACGTCGAGGAACTGCCCGGCCATGATCTCGGTGCGCAGGTCCCGCCAGACCGGCCGCGCCCGGCCCGGCCGCGGCACACCGGCCAGGGCCTCCTCGAACATGTCGTCGGCCCAGACGAGGGCGAGGTCGCCCACGAGGACGGCCAGCGCCTCGCCGTACCGTCGCGGCTCGCCGCCGTGGCCGTTCTCCGTGTGCTCGGCCGTGTGGCGCGCGTGGACCGACGGGCGGCCCCGGCGCGTCGGGGAGCCGTCCATCACGTCGTCGTGGACGAGGGCGCAGGTCTGGATGAGTTCGATGGCACCGCAGGCCTGGAGGGCGGAGCGCGCCCGCTCACCGCCGGTGGTACCCCCTCCGGCGATCCACCCCCACCAGGCCAGCAGGGATCTGAGCCGCTTGCCGCCGCCGAGGGTGAAGCGAACGGTCTCACCTGCCAGTTCACGGCCGAACTCCCCGTCGATGCCCTCCGCGTCGCGGAGTCTGCGGTGGAGGTAGAGGCGCAGGGCGTCCTCCAGCACCGTGCGGTGTCCTTCGACCGCGGCGGTGTGGACCTGCCTGTGGGTGTTCAGGAGCGGATTGACGGCTTCCTCCCGGGGTCGGGCCTCCGGACTGTCCAAAATGACTCGGATTCGATGAATCTTGATAAACGAAGCATTTCCCGGAGTTCGGCGTCCGAACCCTTTCCACCCCCGGGAACACGTTCGCGGACCGGAAGGGCCCCGGCACCGCGCACCGTAGACTCACAGGGAAGATCGGACGAACCGAACCCGCCAGCGCGAGAGAGAGACCATGGACGCCGTTCCGGCCGGACACTCCGACGGGCTCCAGGACGCCCGCGACGGGGATACCGGGAGCCGGTCGCGAGGTGAACTCTACGAGTCCCTCCAGAGCGACGGGCAGCGACTCGCCGTGCGGCTGATCCGCCTGCTGCACCGGATGGCGGACCGTTCGGGGATGAACCCCACGGACTTCCAGTGCTACACGCTGCTCCGCGTCAGCGGCACCATGACCCCGGGCGAGATCGCCGAGAGCCTGTGCCTGTCCACCGGTTCGGTGACCGGCGTGGTCGACCGGTTGGAGGCGCACGGACTCGTGGAACGCACCCGCCACCCCGAGGACCGGCGCAAGGTGGCCGTCCGCCTGACCGGGGGCGCCGAGCGCCTGGCCGTCTCCACCGCGCCCGACATGCGCGGGGCGATGACCGCCCTGCACGCCGACTACACGCTGGAGGAGCTGTCCGTGATCGTGGACTGGCTGGACCGCGTGGGCACCACCCTGGACGGCCTCACCGGGGGCAACGGATAGCCGTCGGCCGCCCCTCCCGGGGCGACGTGAGATGACATGTCACCTCACCGCGTGCAATGACGCTCAAAACGCCAACACTCCGTGCTCGCACGGTTCCTTGGCCATGGCCTGGTCCCGGCCCTACCATCCCACGGAAACACGTCAGTGGCCACAGGAGCGCAGGAACCGGCCAGCCAACGGCGCACCCGTCCCACCGGGGCCGGGAAGGAGCCAACATCTCATCCCTACGTGAACACATCCGACAACACACCAACCCCGCTGTCTTCGGTGTGTCCGGCATCGTCATCATCGCGTTCGTCGTCACCGGCATCGTCGCCACCGACGCCCTGTTGGCCGCGGCGACGGCCACACGCGACTGGATCGGCGAGAAGCTCGGCTGGATCTACATCCTCGCGACGACCCTCTTCCTGATCATCGCGGTCGTCCTCATGCTGAGCCGGTTCGGCTCCGTCCGGCTCGGACCCGACGACTCGCGGCCGGAGTTCGGCACCATCGCCTGGTTCGCCATGCTCTTCACCACCGGCATGGGCATCGGCCTGGTGTTCTGGGGGGTCTCCGAGCCCATCCACCACCTGAGCTCACCCCGCGCCGCCGAGTTCGTCACCCCGGAGGGGTCACCCCCTCCCCCCGAGGCGGCGGGCGAGGCGCTCGCCCTGAGCTACTTCCACTGGAGCTTCCACCCGTGGGCGATCTACATCACCCTCGGTCTCTCCCTCGGCTACTTCGCCTTCCGCAAGGGCCTGCCGCTGCGCCCGGCCTCCGCGCTCTACCCGCTGCTGGGCGACCGCGCCTTCGGCTGGCCCGGCAACCTCGTGGACATCCTGGCCGTGTTCGGCACGATCTTCGGTCTGGCCACCTCCCTGGGGCTGGGCACCCTCCAGATCAACGGAGGCCTCAACCACGTCTTCGGCATCCCCTCGAACTCCCTGGTCCAGTCGCTGATCATCATCGTGATCACGGGCATCGCCCTGCTGAGCGTGCTCTCCGGCATCGACAAGGGCATCCGCAGGCTCTCCGTCATCAACCTCTGGCTCGCGTTCGCACTGCTGACGATCGTCTTCGTGTTCGGGCCGAAGCTGTGGATCATCAGCATCACGACCACTTCCGCCGGGGAGTACCTGGGCAACCTCGTCTCGTGGAGCCTGGCCTTCCCCAGCCCCCTCGTGGACGAGCAGGCGGCCTCGTGGACGACCACCTGGCCGATCTTCTACTGGGGCTGGTGGATCTCCTGGGCGCCGTTCGTGGGCATCTTCCTGGCGCGGATCTCCTACGGACGCACCATCCGCGAGTTCGTCCTCGGCGCCCTGTTCGCCCCCGTCATCGTGTCCATCCTGTGGTTCGGCGTGTTCGGCGGCTCCGGGCTCTACTACGAGCTGTTCGGCAACGGCGGGTTCAACGAGCTCGCGGAGGAGGACAGGGCCTTCCGCCTGATGGACCTGCTGCCCATGGGGCCGGTCGTCGGGGTGATCGTCTCCCTCCTCCTGATCATCGTGGTCGCGGTCTTCTTCATCACCTCGTCCGACTCCGGCTCACTGGTCGTGGACACCCTCACCAGCGGCGGCGGACTGCACCCGGTCAAGGCCCAGCGCGCCTTCTGGGCGATCAGCGAGGGCGCCGTCACGCTGATCCTCCTGGTCCTGGGCGGCACGAACGCCCTGTCCGCCCTCCAGGCGGCATCGGTCGTGACGGGCCTGCCCTTCGCGATCATCCTGTTGTTCATGATCTGGGGGCTTCTCAAGGACCTGGCCTCGGAACCGAAACCGGGGGCGCCCAAGCAGTCCCGCGCGGAGGACCGGGGTTCCAAGAGCGCGAACCGCCCCGACTGACACCGAAAGCGAAACGAGGAGGCCGCAGTGGCTCCGAGAAGATTCAACAACCCGTTCCACGGCGTGGTGGACATGATCAGCGAGATGAACCGGATCTCCGACAGCATGTCCTCGCTGGAGAGCGGCCAGGCGGGTGACAGGGAACGCGGGTACTCGGACGCGTGGAGTCCGCCGACCGACATCCTCGCCCGGGGGACCGACCTCGTACTCCGGTGCGAGATCGCCGGGGTACGCCAGGAGGACGTGACCGTCAGCTTCAACGACGGCATCCTCAGCGTCAGCGGGGAGCGCCACCGGGACGAGAACGACGTCGTCTACTACTCGTCCGAGCGCTTCATGGGCACGTTCCGACGGAGGATCAGCCTGCCGGAGGGCATCGGCGAGGAGGACATCGAGGCCTCCTACGACGAGGGCCTGCTGGAGATCACCGTACGCGGAGGGGCGAACGCACGGGGACCCAAGCGCATCGCGGTGTTCAAGCGGGCGTCGAAGCACTCCCCACCGAACTGACCAGAAGCGTTGCCGGTGTGACGTGAGGGGTTCTGCCCCGATGATCTCGTACTCGTAGCCGATCTCCCGCCCCGGGACGAGTACAGGATCACGGCGAAAGGGCCGGGGCCGGGAACCGCTCCGGTCACGTCCCGCAGGTCGCGCAGGAGGCTGCCGGGCTCCGCGCCGTTCCGGACGGTCACGGGCACGCGCACGAACACGAATGCC
>NZ_JBHXQY010000110.1:0-21191 GCF_042716955.1 Nocardiopsis sp. NPDC058631
GTCAGCCCGGGTCTGGCTGTCCAAGCGTGGTCGGCGCAGCGAGAGGCAGCCTGGCGGTTGCGAGCCCGGAATGATCCGCGGAACACGGCCTAGCGGCCCGCCCGTGCCGCCCGGTCGTCCGTGACGGAACGGCCGGGCGGCACGAGTTCGGTCCACGGACACCGCGTACCGCCTGGGCAGGTCATCGGTCCTGTCGGCCGTCCTGTCCTTGCGGGTTCCGGCCGGGGCGAACACGGTGCGCGATCATCCGGGACCCATGGCCCCTGCTCTGACGACCACCGTGCGAAGAACGGACCGTCCCACGTCCCGGATCCGTTTCTGCCATTCGACGGGGCGAAGCGCGAACAGCGGAACAAACCCGAATGGGCGACCACCGGCGCGGTGACCGGAGAGGTTCGCAGCCCCCTCCCGCCGTGATCTTGTACTTATGGCGAGTTCGGGTGCCGAAATCGGCTGTAAGTACAATCGATGGTGGAGCTCCTCAAGTCACACCGACAACGTTTTTGGTCGGCCCACCAGCGACAATCCCGCCATAGGTACCGGAGACGCGGGGCACCGGCTCGGGCGTGGCCGCGGGCGGCCACCGGTTGCACCTTCCTCCCCACCAGGGAATATGCGTGTGCCACCCCGAAGACCCGCTCCCATGGAGGAGTCGCCGGTCAGCGAAGGGGGCACCGGCACCCCGGATGGCGCACAAGGCCAACAAGAGCCATGTGAAATAATGTTCGATATGATTGAACGCCTGATGGGAGCGCTTCCACATCAGTTTGCCCCACGTAATCGAGTTGACATCGGGACGGGGCCGAAGATATTTTCCACACCGCCCGAACTTGACGGCGCGGACGCCTCACTGTGTTTTCTTGTCGACATCCCCTGTTCACGCAGAGCGATCTCCTTCTCCATCGGTACCCACTGCAAGAAAGGCTGGTGTACAGGGTGTCCATCCCTGCCACCGAAAAAATGGTGCGCCCTGAGAAGAGCAGTCCCATCGCCCTGCTCAAGGCACGGAGGGAAGGGGTTTTCTTCGCCACCCTGTGGAAGTCCCACCCTGGGCTGAGCGTGGTGTGGTGGGCGCTGATCCTGTTCCAGGGGGTCCTTCCCGCCGGCTTCGTCGTGGCCGTCGGAGCGCTCGTCGGCGCCGTCGCCGACGGTGCCCCGCTCCGTACACCGCTGCTCCTGATCGGCGTCGTCTTCGTCCTGATGCAGCTTCTGACCCCCCTGCACAATCAGGTCGGCTCCCTCCTGGGAGAGCACGTCTCCGATCGTCTGCACGATCGCCTGCTCGTGGCCGCGGGCACCCCCGAGGGCGTCGCGCACCTGGAGAACCGCGAGCACATGGACGAGATGACCACGGCCCGGGACTTCGACCTCGGGATGACCGGCCCGCCCCTGCACATGTCCATGGGGTTCATCGCCGGCGGCCTGGTGGAGGCCGTCTCGGGACTGGCCCAGGCAGTGGTCCTGGCCGCCTACGCGTGGTGGGCACCGCTGCTGGTGGGGGGAGCCTGGCTCTCCACCCACTGGCTGCTCCGGGAGAGCACCCGGTGGGACCGCCACACGGGGCAGGTCCTGGACGCCCAGCGCCGCGCCGAGTACTCCTACCGGCTGGCGGTGGACTCTCCCGCCGCCAAGGAGATCCGGCTCTTCGGTCTCGCGAGCTGGTTGACGGACCGCTTCGCCTCGGAGCGCCGGACCCTGGTCGAGCTGCGGTGGCACACCACCCGGCTGCGGCAGAGGCCGATGCGCTGGGCGGTGGTGGTCCTGACGGTCTCAGGGGGGCTGTTCTTCTGGTCCCTGGGCCGGGACGCCGCCTCGGGTGCCATCGGCCTGGGCCAGGTGAGCACCTTCGCCTACGCGGCGGTGGGAGCCGGCGCGGTGGCCTTCGGCGGGCTGAACTGGGCCCTGTCCCTGGCCGCCGACGGGGTGGCGGCGGTGCTGCGCGTGGAGAGGACGATGTCCGAGAGCGCCGCGGCTCGCAGCGTGGTCTCCGGACAGACCCCGGCCGAGGGCATGCCCGCGGCCGAGATCAGGTTCCGTGACGTCACCTTCACCTATCCCGGCATGTCGAGGCCGGTCCTGGACGGTCTCGACCTGACCATTCCGGCCGGGAGCTCGCTGGCTGTGGTCGGTGTCAACGGCGCGGGCAAGTCGACCCTGGTCAAGCTCCTGTGCCGCCTCTACGACCCGGGCTCGGGAAGGATCGAGGTCGACGGCACCGACCTCAGGGAGCTGGACCTGGAGTCCTGGCGCCGCCGGACCAGCGCGATCTTCCAGGACTTCATCCGCTACGAGCTCTCCCTCAAGGACAACGTCGCCCCGCTGGACGCCGCCACCGAAGAAATCCTCCAGGCCCTGACCACCGCGGGCGCCGCGAACCTGCGCGACCTCGACCGGATCCTCTCCCCCGGATACGAGAACGGCACCGACCTGTCCGGAGGGCAGTGGCAGCGCGTGGCCCTGGCCCGGGTCCTGTACTCCGTGAACCGGGGAGCCGGGGTGGTCGTCCTGGACGAGCCCACCGCCCAGCTGGACGTGCGCGGTGAGGCCGAGGTCTTCGACCGCGTGCTGGAGGCCACCAGGGGCTGCACGACCGTCCTCATCTCCCACCGCTTCTCCACGGTCCGCCGCGCCGACCGGATCTGTGTCGTGGACCGGGGCCAGGTCGTGGAACTCGGGAGCCACGACGAACTCATGGCCCTCGGAGGGACCTACAAACGCCTCTTCGAACTCCAGGCCACCCGGTTCAACGAAGAACGGAACGGAGCCGACAGTGCCGGCTGAGGACCACCCACTCCCCTCGTCCTGGCGGGGTCTGGGCCGCACACTGCGCCTGGGCTGGACCGCCTCCCCCAGGCTCATCGCCGTCGCGTTCGCCACGACGGTCGGCGCCGCCCTGCCCGACGCCCTGATCGCCGCCGCCCTGGCGGTGCTCGCGGACGCGGTCCTCTCCGGAAACCAGGCCGGAGTGGTCACCGCAGCCATACTCCTGGGCGCGCTGGCGGTCACCAGCTGGCTGCTGCGCCTGCTGAGCGAGCGGGCTAACCGGCGCTTCGCCGACCGCACCGCGGTGTTCATGGAAGCGCACGTGGTGCGGCTGCAGAGCGGCATCCCCTCCCTGGAGCACCACGAACGCCCCTCCTACGTCAACCGCGTCCAACTCGTCCGCGACCACGCCGACACCCTGAGCGAGGTCTACCAGTACCTGTTCCAGGCGGTCGGCGCCGTCCTGCGCCTGATCCTGACCATCGCCCTGCTGATGAGCGTCCACCCCCTGCTGGGACTGCTCGGGCTGTTCGCCGTGCCCATCGCCCTGGTCTCCCACCGGCGCGGAGGGGCCGAACACACACTGGAGGAGAGGCTCGGGCACCACGAACGCCTGGCACGGCACTTCTTCCTGCTGGGCACCAACGCCTCACCCGGGCGCGAACTGCGTATCTCCCGAACCCGCGAACGGGTCCGCCAGGGACGCCACCGGGCCTGGGCCGCACGCCACCGTGCCATGTCCCGGGCCCGCTGGACGACCACCGCGTGGCAATCGATCGCGCTCACCGTCTTCAGCAGCGCGTTCGTCGGCGCCGTCGCCGCGGTGGCGCTGAACGGCGGCTCGGCCGCACAGGTCGTCCTCCTGCTCACCGCCGGAAGCCGCCTGGCCCAGTACCTCGGCGAGACGCTCAGCCAGGTCCACTTCCTGCGCACCATCTGGTTGGAGGGAGGCCGCCGCCTGCTGTGGCTGGAGGAACTGTCCTCCATGGCAGCCAAGCAGAGCCCGGTCCCCCCACCCGAGGAGATGCGCTCCGGCATCACCCTGGACGGGGTCTCCTTCACCTACCCCGGAGCCGGTCGGAAGGTTCTGGACGACGTCACGCTCCACCTCCCGGCCGGATCGGTGGTGGCCGTGGTCGGCGAGAACGGAGCGGGCAAGTCCACGCTGGTCAAGCTCCTGGCGAAGATGTACGAACCCGACTCCGGGAGGATCCTGGTCGACGACGTCCCCCTCGCCGACATGCCCGCCGACGCCTGGCGCGAACGGCTCTCGGGCGCCTTCCAGGACTTCGCGCGCTTCGAGTACCCGCTGCGGCTGTCCATCGGCCTGGGCGACCTGGCCAGGGCCGAGGACCAGGAGGCCGTCGACCGGGCAGTGGAACGGGCCGATGCCCGCGCCCTGGTCGACCGGCTCGACCGGGGGCTGGACACCCAGCTCGGCAACACCTGGGCCGAGGGGGCCGAGCTGTCCGAGGGGCAGTGGCAGAAGGTCGCGCTCGCCCGCGGCTACATGCGCGACCACCCTCTGCTGCTGCTTCTGGACGAGCCCGCCTCCGCCCTGGACGCCGAGACCGAGCACCTGCTGTTCGAGCAGTACGCCGAGCGTTCCAGAGCTCTCAAGGGCCAGGGGCGCCTCACCCTCCTGGTCTCGCACCGCTACTCCACCGTGCGCATGGCCGACCTCATCGTCGTCATGGACGGGGCCCGGGTGTGCGAACAGGGCAGCCACGAGGAACTCGTCGCGCTCGGTGGGCGCTACGCCGAACTGTACGAAATCCAGGCCCGCGCCTACCGGGTCGAGAGGTGAGCGCTGCGGCTCCCCCTCCCCCATCCCCCTGTGGGAGCTCCTGGGACGGCCCAGCGGCTTCGGAGATCCCGAGCGCACGGCCGCACACGCCCTTCCGGTCCGGATTCGGCGGACCCGCCCTGTCGGGCTCTCAGGCCCCGGTGTGATACCTGCCGGCCGCGCGGCTGCGCTGGAGTCCGCAGTGACTCCAGTCACATTTTTGTGGAACGCGGTTTATACGAGGAATCGGTGGAAAACTGAGTAAAATCCCGGCATGAATGGAGCATCCACGTCCCCGCCCTCCAATCCGTCCGCTGCTCCCTCTCCGGTTCGACGGAGCAGGTTGCCGAAGCGGTGGGCGGTCCCGGGGGCGCTACTTCTGCTGGCCGGGTTCATGTGGGCGAACAACACCGGCCTGTGGGCGGGGGAAGAGGGTGCGGCGGGGGTGCTCGCGCACCGGGGGCTGGCGCAGACGTTCGACGTCGAGGGGATCGGGAACGACACCTGCACGGCGGAACTGATCCACCCGCCCGAGCACGGGTACCTGGAGAACACCCTCGACGGGATGCGTGCCGCCTTCGACACCGGGGCCGACACCGTCGAGTTCGACGTGCACCGGACCGCCGACGACCAGTTCGCCGTCTTCCACGACGCCGGCCTGGACTGCCGCACCGACCTGAGCGGATCGCCCGCCGACCACACGATGGAGGAGCTGCGGGCGGCCGACATCGGGGACGGCTACACGGCGGACAACGGCCGCACCCACCCGTTCCGCGGTGAGGGCGTCGGGCTGATGCCAGAGCTGGGCGACGTGCTCGACGGGTTCCCGGACCGCTCCCTGCTCCTGCACGTCAAGGCCGAGAACCCGGAGGAGGGGGAGCTGCTCGCCGACCGGCTGTCCGCTCTGCCCCCCGAGCGGCTCGACCTGATCACCGTCTACGGCGGGGACGCACCGGTGGCGGTGCTGCGCGAGCAGGTGCCGGGGCTGAGGGTGATGTCCAAGCAGCTCATGCTGGACTGCCTGGTCCGCTACGAAGCGGTGGGCTGGACCGGGTACGTTCCGCGCGACTGCCGGGGCATCCAGTTGCACATCCCGGAGGGCTACGGCCCCTGGTTGTGGGGATGGCCGGAGAAGTTCACCCAGCGGATGGCAGGGGCGGACACCCGGGTGGTCCTGGTCGCCGGTTCGGGAGGGTTCTCCGAAGGGTTCGACACCCCCGGGTCGGTCGACCGGGTCCCTGCCGGGTTCACCGGGCTGGTGTGGACCAACCGGGCCGATCTGACGGCGGAGGCCATCCTCGCTCGCGGCGCCGGGGACTGACACGGTGCCGCGAGCGGAGTACCGGTCCGGCCGGGCCCGCAGGTAGAGGGGACGGAGGGCCGCCGCCTGCGCAGGTGGCGGCCCTCCGGGCGCAGGAGTCCGCCTACCGCTGCTCCACGACCTCGAACTGGAGGACGTCGGTGAACTCGCGGCCGTAGGCGTCGGTCGCGGTCACCTCGGCGGTGTGCCCACCGGCGTCGAGGTCGCCGGGCAGGTCGAACCGCCACAGGTGCATCGTGCGGTCACCGAGGGTGCCGCCGTGGACCAGCTGCTGCGAAACCGCGTACGGGTCGGAGTACTCGACGCCGACGTTGACCCCCTCGCCCTCCATCTGCTGGGTGCGGGTGGCCTCCTCGGCCGGCCCGCCGTCGACACCGACCTCGACGGTCGAGCCGGTGGAGCCGAAGAAGAAGTTGGTCGTCAACCAGGTGCCGTCGGCAAGGTCGGCGCGGTCGACCACCAGGGGCTCGTCCAACTCGGGGGCCTCACCGGCGGGGTCGTCGTTCCACTCCTGGCGTTCTTCGAACCACTCGCGGTAGGTCGGGCTGTTGATGCCCAGCTGCGTCTGCACCTCGTCGGACTCACCGGTGACGGTGTAGCGCTCCTGGAACTCGCTGCCCTCGATGTCCAGTGTCACCACGCCGGGACGTCCGCCGTCGCGGCCGATCGCCGTCGGGTAGCCGTCCTCGCCGACCTCGCCGGAGTACCAGTCGCCCGAGATCGCACCCGCGGTGATGTGCGGGAACGGCAGGCCCTCGACACCGAAGAGGTCGCGCCAGCCTTCGACGTCGTCGCCGGTCTTGAGGTTCTCGATGCTGTGGCTGTGTCCGGCCAGCGCCACGGCCCTGCGGCCCTGCAGCAGCTCGTGCACCCGGCTGACCTGGTCGACCTGGTGTACCGGGGAACCCTCGTCGGCGTAGTTGAGCAGGCCGATGTGGCCGGCGATGACGACGAGTTTGTCGCGGTCGACGTTGTCCAGGTCCTGCTGGAGCCACGTGAGCTGGTCGTCGTCAATACGGCCGTTGTAGGCCGGGCTGCCCTCCGGGTCGGCGCAGCGCTCCTCGATGCCCTCGGGACTGTCGGCGGCCGCGGTGCACGGGTAGTCGACGGTGTTCAGCGCGATGACGTGCGCGTCGCCCACGTCGAAGGAGTAGTACTCCGGGGCCAGCTGTGCGCGGTAGGTGTCGAAGGAGTGCTCGGCACTCGGGGCGTCGAAGTCGAGGTCGTGGTTGCCCGGCAGGAAGCGGACCGGACCGTTGGTCTCGCTGACCAGGTCCTTGATGTCGGGGTAGAGCGACAGGTCGTCACCGACGACGTCACCGACGAACAGTGTGCCGCAGCCGGCGTAGTCGTGGCGCTCGGACAGGTCCCTGATGGCACCGGCGCGCGCGTACTCGACCTCTTGCCTGTTGTAGGTCTGCAGGTCCCCGGCGATGACGCAGCTCTGGTCGGCGGCGCCGGTCACCTCGCTCTCGACGATCGGGAAGTTGACCGCGGACGGCAGCGGGCCGGTCGGCGCGATACCGCCGTAGCGCAGGTCCGGGGACCCTTCGGGCAGGTGGTTGTAGTGGAACTGCGGGATGTTGTACTCGTCCAGCGGCACCTGGTATCCCGAGGGCTGCGTGATCGACACCGTCATGTTGTCGAACGCCGGCAGCCGGTAACGGCCCCGCCTGTCGGTCCGTACCACGTCACGTCCGTTGGTGACCATGACACCGGCCAGCCCGGCCTCGCCGCGGCCGCTGGCGCTGTTCCGGTCTGCGTCGACGAAGACCCGGCCCGTCAGCACCGAGTCGCCGGCGGCTCCGGTCGGCGCGCGGACGACCTCGACCCCGCCGCGGTACGCGGTGCCATCCCCGCTTTCCGACGGCGACGCCGCGGCCGGGGTGGGAGCCGCGGTCAGGGAACCGGCGATGACGGCGGCCATCGAGGCTGTCAGCACGGTACGAAAACAGCGGCGTGCCCGCGGGGCGCGCCGCGTTTGCGCGTGTCGTGTATGGGTCGTTGGCATGCGGTTGCCTCCGATATGCGGGGGAGTGAAACCGGCCAGGGGGACCGGCGGAAAGCAACCTTTCTCGATATGTCTGAACAGGGAATTAGTTGACGGCCAACAGCCGACCACCGGGCGGTGACGACTGCCACGGCTCGCTGAGATTGTCTCAGTACATTCCGCGTCCGAGCATGAGCCGGGGCCGGGGCCGGGGCCGCCAAAAGTGATCGCACCGATCTGCCCTGGTCCCAGGGGCTGATTTTGCAGCAATCATGAGGTTTACCCCCTTTTATACGCGGCTTGCACCCGGGACGCTCCCGCTGGCGGGAGCAGGTCCGCTTATTCTTCGCCATTTCGTACTTGTACGGCATCCGCCGACGTTTCAAGGACGATCGAGCGGTGGACCCCGACGGACCGGAAAATCACCTGGCGCGGGCCACTGTTGTTTCGGCAGCGAATGCAGAAGGACAATTTCCGCCGCCCGGCCCAAGAGGCTCCGGGAAAAGGACAGAGTTCGGCGCAGCAGGTGGTGGTGTCCGAGCCCGTGGCGGGGCAAGGCATCCAGCGGGAGTACCTTGCCGGTTGGCCTTGGGGGTTGGGCACGGGGATGGGGGCCACCGGCACCCGGCCTGCAGCGCCAGGCACGCCGCCCGGACCCTTGGCCGGTGCACAGCACCGGAATTAAACGATCGGCCTATCTTGTGGCGATACGTCACTACACATAGCATCAACCCGACCCCACCGGGTCACCAAAAATATCAGCACCCTTACCCCCGGGGAGACCCCCATGCTGAGACGCATCATCACGCCCCTCCTGATCGCCCTGAGCGCCCTGGCGCTCACGCTGGTGGGCACCGCACCGGCCACCGCGGCACCCGCGGACCAGGCCCAGCCGCTGCAACAGACCGTCCTGTACTACAACGCCAGCCAGGCCGCGGAGTACACCTCCGCCGTCGCCTCGGCCGTGGGCGTGTGGAACTCCAGCGTCAGCAACGTCCGCCTGGTGCCGGCCCCCGCCGGACGGCGCGCCGAGATCCGCATCATCGCCGACAACGGCTGGCCCCGCGCCCATCTGGGCCCGGTGCGCCCGGGCGGGCAGGTCACCGTCTGGATGGGCCGCCAGGGCACTGCCGCGGGCTATGACGCGGTGCGTATCGCCGCGCACGAGCTCGGCCACAGCCTGGGGCTGCCCGACATCAAGCCCGGCCCGTGCTCGTCGCTGATGTCGGGCTCCACCGGCGGCGTGAACTGCACCGTCCGCGCCCCCAACGCCTCCGAGCGCGCTCGGGTCGAGGCCAACTACGGCAGCGGCCTGGCCGGCCGGAGCGCCACCGACGGGCAGCTCCTGGTCGACCGCCTCTGAACAGGCGCGCCGGCCCCGACAGCCTTCGGCGCCGGCCCGCATGGGCGGGCCGACGCCGAAGGCGTCACTCACCCGTTGCACCGCCCCGGATCGGCCGTCGCGGACAGGTCGCGGCCCTCTCCCCCCAGCCCCCGCGAGCACGGTGGTCCCGGATGACCAGCCCGAGCACGGTTCAGGCGAGGTCGATGAGCGGGCGGACGGCACCGGTGAGGTCCCCTGCCCGGCGCCAGACGGGTCGGATGGGGCCGGGGTAGGCGAGTTGTCCGTGCGTGGTCACGTGGACCGGGACCCGTGGGCCTCCGTCCAGTCTGCGGCACAGGGCGGTGAGGCGGCTCGGCCCTGGGACGACGAACAGGACGGGGGTTCGCAGACGTGTCTCCTCGGCGAGGTCGCGGTAGTGGCTGACCTTCTCGGCGAGGCGGGTGAGGGCCTGCGTTCCGGTGTCGTACTCCACGAAGGCGTCCAGGGTGGTCCCGTCCTGGTACCAGCGCAGGTAGCCGTCGGGGTGGACGCGGTGCCCCCAGGTGGCGCGGCAGCGGTCTTCGGACCACCAGCGTTGGAGCGTCGCGCCCCGGGTGGCGCGGGCGGTGGTGGCGAAGCGGACGTAGGTCTGGGACAGGCCGGTGGCGTGGCCGAGTTCCCGTGAGGCCCACAGACGCAGGTGGGTGTCGGCCCGGTAGCCGATCTGGTGCGGGGCGAGGCCGCGACGCGAGGCGAGCACACGGGCTCCCTCCGGTCCGAGCGTCCAGTGGCAGGGGGCGTTCCAGCCGGCGTGGCGGGGCGTGAACCGGGCGGCGAGGTCGTTCTCGACGAATTCGAGGAGGCGGCGCCGGGCCGCACGTGAGGCGGTGCCCGAGAAGAAGAGCTCTCCCACCTGCGGCGTGGTCAGGACTCGGTGGAGGTGCAGGGACTCCAGGATCCGCAGGTCGCGTGCGGTGGGTTCGACCGTGGCCATCATCATCGGGCCCCTCCCTGGCGCGCGACCGTGCCCGACAGCAGGAGCTCCCGCGCCTCCGGAGGAGTCGCAGGAGGGATCTCGGTGACATGTCCGAGCAGCGCGACGAGCTCGTGAAGGTCCAGGCGCGGGAACTCGCGCTCGGCGGCGCGCAGCGGTCCGGTCCACATGGTGTGTCTCCCCTTCGTGGGTGATCGGGACCAGACCACGGAAGGAGCTGCGGCGCACGCCGGGCCGACGCGGTTCCGACGCGGCGTGCGCGGGTCGCGCGCGGGGAGCGCACCGGCGGTGGACGAAGCGCTGACGCGGGTTCCCTGGCGCGTTCTTCTCATCCGGCTGGGGCGGGGACGCCGAACGAGCCCTGGGACACCCTCTGAGCAGGTGTGACAGTCGAATGAGAGTGACGCACACCGGGCAGGCCGCTCTGACGGGGCCTGCCCGGGACCGGTGTTGACCAGGTCTTGACCAGGTTTCCGGGACCTGTGTCCGCACCCGCCCCGGGGCGTCGGTGTGCGGGACCGCCCACCGGTTCCCCGGGGCGGTCGTCACCGGGGTTCGGCGGATGTGGAGGTGCCTTCCCGGGGCGGCGCGTGTGGGAGGGCCTGTCAGGACCCGCCAGGTCGTCCGCCTCGATGGCCGGGCGGACCGCTGCGGATCCCGCTCTCCACCTCACGCGCTCTTGTGCCGCCTCGAACGGACCGGGCGGATCCGGGACTTCGTCCAGGGGTCGGCTCATGTCTTCGGCCTTCTCGCCGACCAGCACGTCGGGGCCCGGCCCGGCCTCCCCTGGCCCCCGTGCCCACGAAAAACCCCAGGGGATCTCCACGAGCTGGAGTCCCCTGGGGTTCGGGCGTGTGCGGGGGCGCTACCCGGCGCGCACCTGGGCCACCAGGGCCGCCCACTGGTCGGCGGGGAACTCCAGGTGTCCGGCGTCGCGGTTCTGGGTGTCGCGGACGTGCGCACCAACGGCCAGCTCGCGGACCTCCACGCAGTTGCCCCCGGTGTTGCTGTAGGTGCTCTTGTGCCAGTCGGTGTTCATGCGAGTTCCTTCAGGGCTTCGAGGGAGAGCCGGGCGGGAAGCGCATCCGCCATGGCCCCCATGACCAGTGCGGCGAGTTTGTCATTACGGTCGGCGTCGTAGATCACGTTACCGTCGATGTGATCGCTGGAGATAACGGTCTCCCCGGAATCCAGACGGAACACCAGTACCGGCGAGGTCACGCTCAGCAGGATCGCCCCCTGAGGGACCAGGTGGATCCGAACCCTCCCCTGTTCGGCAAGCTCAACCAGGTGGCGTGCCTGCTCTGTGCGCACCGCAGCGTCGAAGCTGGCGATCCCGTACAAGGGGAAGACCGCCGTGATCCGCAGCTCGGGCAGCTGGCCCAGCCGCTCGGTGCGGATCCGTGCCAGATGCGCGATCTCGGCGTCCGAGGCGGCGGGGTGCCACGCCCGGAACACCGCCCCCGCGTACAGGGGGCTCTGCAGGTACCCGGGCACCAGGGCAGGAGAGGCTGCCTGAACGTGTCGAGCCCGCGTCTCGATGTTCATGAGCGGCCTGGCCCACTCCGGCGTGGACTTTCCCGACTTGGCCGTCCGCCACGCGTGGATGACCTTGCCTCCGGCTTCGAGGAGCTGGTCCAGCTGCTCGGCGGTCTCCCGGAACGGCAGCGCGTGGCCGCACGCCCACCTGGACACGGACGCTGCCGAACACCCCAGGTGGCCGGCCAGCTGTTGCTGGGTCAGTCCCGAGAGTTCGCGGTAGGTGGTGAGCACTTCGTGGAAGGGGGGTTCGCTCATACGCGTGATGTTACGGGCGGCTCCAACGCACTGTCAGAAAGTTACGGGAATTGCGCACGTGCTGGGGTAAGACACCCTGTTCAGGCCACGCTGGCGGCATGGAACTTGAAGACGTGCGTGTGACGTACCTGCGCAACCTCCAGAACGCCCTGACCGCCCGGCAGCTGGGCAGCAAGCTCGCCCAGACCATGTCCGGGGGCGAATTGACCCCCACCCTGTGCTGTGACACCTACCTGGGCCAGGCGGCCGTGCGGGTCGAGAAAGACCAGTTCACGTTTCTCGGCGTCACCGTTCCCCGGGTGCGGGTGGCCGTCACCGACCCCGCCGGGTGCGTCGACCGGCTGGTCAGGGAGCGCGCCGGGCTCGTGGCTGCTGCCGACCGTGCCAAAGGTTGAGGGGGTCGTCCCGGGCGGCGTCCTGGGCCGTCAGGACTCGGAGTCGCCCGGCTCGACGACCTCAGCCTCAGCGAAACCCCGGTCTGCCGTTGTCTCGGGGCCTGGGGGCACGCTCCCCTTTCACCACCGGGCCGCCAGGCCCGCGACACGGGCTGTCCTGCTGCGATTCACCACACCAGCCGAGTTATTGTCGCGCTGGGTCATGCGTTCGCCATGCGATACACCCTTGACCTGCAATAACTCCATGTTGTGGGACTCCAGTAGCCCCACTCGCAGAAACGGAGAGTGACATGATCGGACTCAAGCAAGGCGACAAGAGCGAGAAGGTGGCCTACCTCCAGGAGCTGCTCGAACGAGCGGGCCACACGCCCGGCAAGATCGACGGCGACTACGGTCCCAAGACCGTCAAGGCGGTTCTCGATTGCAGGAAGGCCCAGGGGTCGACCGCGGACTCCGGGACACCGATCACCGGTAGTGCGGGCGCGCAGATCATGACCGCGTTCGTGAAGAAGGTGAAGTAACACGCTCCCCTCGGGCACGGTTGGGGTCCGGTGAGGTATCCGGCCGCTCCCCGCCCCGGGAGTCGTCGCCGACCGTTCTCCGGTGCCGGGTCGGCCCGGAGGCGGTTCGGCGGTGGCGGGAACGCCCGGGTGGACGAGCTTCTCCAGGCGGCGGCAGGAAGAGCGCACAGCGCATCACAGCAGTCCCTTCAGGTAGGCGCCGGTCCGGCTGTCCGACGCGGCGGCGATCCTCGCCGGAACCCCTTGGGCGACGATCCGGCCGCCTCCGGAGCCGCCGCCCGGTCCCAGGTCGATGACGTGGTCGGCGGTGGCCACCACGCGCATGTCGTGCTCGGCGGCCACCACGGTGGCACCGGCGCCGACCAGGTCCCTCAGGCGTCCCATGAGGACGTCGGTGTCGTGCGGGTGCAGACCGGTGGTGGGCTCGTCGAGCAGGTAGACCGAGCCTGCCACGCGGCGGCGCTGGAGCTCGGTGGCCAGCTTGATCCGCTGGGCCTCACCGCCGGAGAGTTCGGTGGCGGGCTGTCCCAGGCGCAGGTAGCCCAACCCGACCCCGGCGAGGGTCTCCAGCGACCGCAGCACCGACGGCTCCTCCGTGAAGAAGCCCGCCGCCTCCTCGACCGACATCGCCAGCACGTCCGCCACGGTGCGCCCCCGGTACCGCACCCGGAGGGTGGCGTCGTTGTAGCGGGACCCGCCGCAGGTCGGACACGGGGCGTAGGTGGTGGGCAGGAACAGCAGCTCCACCGACACGAACCCCTCCCCCTCGCAGGTCTGGCAGCGGCCGCCCACGACATTGAAGGAGAACCGTCCCGGGCCGTACCCCAGGGACCGCGCCTCGTCGGTGCCGGCGAACAGTTTGCGCACCGTGTCGAAGAGCCCGGTGTAGGTGGCCAGGTTGGAGCGCGGGGTCCGCCCGATCGGCTGCTGGCTGACCCACACCACCCTCCCGTGCTCGGCGGCCCGCTCCCCGACCGCCGCCAACAGGGTGGACTTGCCCGAACCGGACACCCCGGTGACGGCGGTGAACACGCCGAGGGGGACGTCGACGTCCAGGCCGCGCAGGTTGTTACGGGTGACCCCGCGCAGTTCCAGTCGCCCGTGTGGCGTGTGTGAGCGCCCCTTCGGCAGGGCGTCGTGGAACAGGTAGCGGCGGGTCACCGACTCCGGGACCTCGCGCAGCCCTGCCACCGGCCCGCTGTACAGGACCCTTCCGCCGTGCTCACCCGCTTCAGGACCGACGTCCACGATCCAGTCGGCTCCGCGCACGATGTCCAGGTCGTGCTCGACGAAGCACACGGTGTTGCCCCCGTCCCGCAGGCGGCGGAGGATCCCCGACAACGCCTCGCAGTCGGCCGGGTGCAGGCCCGCCGAGGGTTCGTCCAGGACGTAGACCACGCCGAACAGGCCCGTGCCCAACTGGGTGGCCAGCCGGATCCGCTGGAACTCCCCGCTGGACAGGGTCGGGGCCGGGCGGTCCACGCTCAGGTATCCCAGGCCCAGTTCCTCCAGCACCTCGACCCGGCCGGTGATCTCCCCGGCCAGGGCCCCGGCGGCCCCTGTGTCCTCCCTCCAGGGCCGCAGCAGGGCGACCAGTTCGGTCAGGGGCAGTCCCGCCGCCTCGGTGATGGTGTGACCGGCGAAGGTGACGCGCAGTGCCTCCCGGCGCAGCCGCCTTCCGCCGCACTCGGGGCAGGTCCGGTCGACCATGAACTCCGCGGCCCGACGGCGCCGCGACTCGCTGGCAGAGGAGGCGTACGCCTTCAGTACCAGTCGCCGGGCACTGCTGTACTTGCCCTGGTAGCTCCGGTGCACGCGGCCCGCCTCACGGACCGGGTGGACGGTCACCACCGGCTGTTCGTCGGTGAACAGGATCCACTCGCGCTCCTCCCGGGGCAGTTCCCGCCAGGGCCGGTGGATGTCGTGGCCGAGGGTGTCGAGGATGTCGCGCAGGTTCTTGCCCTGCCAGGCACCCGGCCAGGAGGCGACGGCACCACCGGCGATGCTCAGCGCGGGGTCGGGCACCAGCGATTCCTCGGTGACCTCGTGCTCGACCCCCTCGCCGTGGCAGACGGGGCAGGCCCCGACCACGGTGTTGGGAGAGAAGGAGTCGGAGTCCAGGCGGTCCGCGCCGGGCGGGTAGTCCCCCGCACGGGAGAAGAGCATGCGCAGCGTGTTGGAGACCGTGGTGAGGGTGCCCACGGTGGACCGGGCCGAGGGCGTGGTGCGCGGCTGGGCGAGTGCCACCGCCGGGGGCATCCCGGTGATGTCGTCCACCTCCGGGGCCGGAAGCTGTTGGAGCAGGCGCCGCGCGTACGGCGCGACGGACTCCAGGTACCGGTGCTGGGACTCGGCGTAGAGGGTCCCGAAGGCCAGCGAGGACTTACCGGACCCGGAGACGCCGGTGAAGGCGACCAGCGCGTCGCGCGGCAGTTCCGCGTCCACGTTCTTCAGGTTGTGGATGCGGGCCCCGCGCACCCGGATGCGGTCGTCGTGATTTTCCATGGGACAAGCCTTACCCGGTCGCGGACCTCGGCGGATCACATGGAGCGTCCGGGTGCGGCAAACGCCGGGCACCCCTGACCTCGCGCGCCGGACGCCCGCCCCGGGCCCCGGCCCGCACCGGGGCCGTGGGCGCGCCGACGGCCCCGTGCACATGGACGGGGATGTCCGCCTCCTCCTCCGCCGTCGGAAGGCCGGTCGGAGGAGGCGGTGACCCGTGGGGGACCGTGCTCAGTAGTAGACCGCGAGTGGCCCGTTCGGTCCGTCCATGACGGTCACCGGGGTCTCGAACACCCGGGTGAGCACCTCGTCGGTCATGATCTGGTCCGGTGTGCCGAACTCGACGACGGAACCGTCCTTGACCGCGCAGATCCGGTCGGCGTAGTGCCCCGCGAAGTTGATGTCGTGGAGCACGATCACGATCGTGCGCTCCAGCTCCTCGGCCGCGCGCCTCAGATGCTTCATCATCTGTACCGAATGGCGCATGTCGAGGTTGTTGAGCGGCTCGTCGAGCAGGACGTACTCGGTGTCCTGGGAGAGCACCATCGCGACGTAGGCGCGCTGCCGCTGCCCGCCGGAGAGCTGGTCGAGGTAGCGGTTCTCCAACTCGGTGAGGTCCAGGAAGTCGATCGCCCGGCTGACGATCTCCTCGTCGGCGACCGTCAGCCGGCCCCTGGTATAGGGGAAGCGCCCGAAGGCGACGAGTTGGCGTACGGTCAGCCGGGTGACGAAGTGGTTCTCCTGCCGCAGGACCGAGACGACCTTGGCCAGGTCCTTCGAGGCGGTCCTCGCCACGTCGTAGCCGGCGATCTCGATCGTCCCGGCGTCGAGGCCGAGCAGTCGGCCCATCATCGTCAGCAGCGTCGACTTGCCGGCGCCGTTGGGCCCCACCAGTGCGGTCACGCCGCCCTCGGGGATCTGGAGGTCGACGGGGCCGATCGCGACGTCTCCGCTGTACTCCTTGCGCACACCGGTCAGTGTGATCACAGCCGCCCCTTTCTGAGGATGACGAACAGGAACACCAGGCCGCCGACGAGCTCGATGATGATCGAGACCACACCATTGGCGTAGAAGATGTTCCGCATGACGAAGTAGGCGCCGCTGAGCACGACGAAGCAGGTCAGCACCGCGACCGGGAAGACGTGCCGGTGGTCGTGGCTGTCGGCGAACTGGTAGGCGAGGGTCGCGACGAGGAAGCCCAGGAAGGTCATCGGCCCCACGAGCGCCGTCGAGACCGCCATGAGGACCGAGACCAGGAAGAGCACGCGCATGGTCTCGCGGCGGTGGTTCAGGCCCAGACCCGTACTCGCGTCACGTCCGAGCGCGACGACGTCGAGGCGGCGCGAACTCGCCCACAGCAGGACGGAGGCGGTCAGGCACAGCGGGATCGCGACCGGAAGGTAGGAAGCGTCGGCGTTGGAGACGTTGCCGAACAGCCGCGCGGCGAGCACGTCGAACTCGCTCGGTGTGAGCAGGCGCTGCATGAACGTGGAGACAGAGGCGAGGCCCCCGCCGATGATGATGCCGATCAGCAGCATGATCTGGAGGTTGGCGTACCTGCCCGACAGCAGCCACCCGTACAGCAGCATCGCGAAGCCGACCATGACGGCGAGCTGGAGTGTGAACTGCGTGACTCCCTGGACCGCCACGAGCCCGGCGACGCCGAGGAAGTACACCGCCGTGGTCTGGATCACGACGTAGAGCGCCTCGAACCCCATGATCGACGGGGTGATGATGCGGTTGCCGGTCACGGTCTGGAAGCTCACCGTCGCGACGGCCTGGCAGATCGCGACCACGGCCATGACCACCAGGTTCGTGCCGCGCAGCTCCGCGATGCGCCAGAAGCCGTCCGATCCCGGGGGCATCGGGTTGTCCCAGACGAGCAGGCCGAAACCGAAACCGGCCGCGAGCACGGTCAGTACCGCGACCACGGTCCGGTAGCGGCGACGGGCCCGCCCGGTGGACAGGGAGCGGGGGGAGCGTTCGGGCGGTGAGGGGAGCGGTCCGCTCACACGGGACGCGGTCGTCTCAGCCACGGCGACGCTGCCTCAACAGGAGAAGGATGAACACGGCGGCTCCGACGACTCCGAGGATGAGGGACACGGGCACCTCGAAGGGCATGATGACGGTCCGACCGATCAGGTCGCAGACCATGACGGTGCCGATGCCCAGGAGGCACACCCACGGCAGGTTGCCGCGCAGGTCGTCGCCGCGGAACATCGAGACGACGTTGGGGACGATGAGCCCGAGGAAGGGCAGGTTGCCCACGACCACGGTCACCACTCCGGTCGCCACGGCGATGAGGCCGGTGCCCAGCAGGATGATCCGGTTGTAGTCCAGGCCGACGTTGGTCGAGACCTCCTCACCGAGTCCGGCGACCGTGAGCCGGTCTGCGACGGCGAACACCACGGCAGCCACCAGTGCCACGATCCACAGCAGCTCGTACTGGCCCCGCAGCACGGAGGTGAAGCTTCCGGCGAACCACACGCCGAGGTTCTGCAGCATGTCGGTCTGCAACGCGAGGAAGGTCGAGACCGCGCTGACGACGGCGCCCAGCATGATGCCGATGATCGGGACGATGAGCGAGGAGCGCAGAGTGACGCGGCGCAGGAGGAGGAAGAACACCATCGTGCCGGCGAACGCCGCCAGGACCGCGCCGAACATGCGGGTGCCGATGCTCGCGCCCGGCACCAGGATCATCACCGTGAGCAGGCCCAGACCGGCCCATTCGGTGGTGCCGGTGGTCGTCGGCTCGACGAACCGGTTCTGCGTCAGCAGCTGCATCACCAGGCCCGACATCGCCATCGCGGCTCCGGCGAGGATGAGGGCTATGGTGCGGGGGATGCGTGTGATGGCGAACATCTCGCCGCCGTCGTCGGCGCCGAAGACGTCGTACACCCCGGTGAGCAGCGAGAGGGTGGCCAGCGCGCCCACGGCGGCGATTCCGATGAGCAGCTTCCAGTCGAGGAGCCGGCCTTTGCTCCGCGACGGCGGGGTCGTGGTCGTGGTCGTCATGTCCCGGTCGCTCCTCTGCGCCGGCGGACGCCGGCGGTGAGGGGGTCCTCACCGCCGGCGCGTGTCGTTCGGGTGAGCCGGATCAACCCCGCGCCTCCAGCGCGTCGGCGAACGCGTCGAAGAACTCGGTGTAGGTCTGGATGCCCTCGTTGGTGTAGGTGTCGGCGGGCATGTGGACGATCTGCTCGTCCCGCACGGCCGTCACACTCGAGAGCGCCTCGGAGTCCGACAGGATGTTCGCGGCCGGCTCGTACCCGGACTCGTCGGAGGCGACGGCGGCGTCGCGGTCCATCACGAGGATCCAGTCGGGGTCTGAGTCCGCGATCGCCTCGACGGAGATGTCGTCGCCCTGGTGGTCGTCGCTCGCGCCCTCGACCTCCAGCGCCGGGGTGAGTCCGAAGATGTCGAAGGCGGGGCCGAGAGTGCGGCCCACGCCGGGGGCCAGGTAGCCGATCTCGCCGCCCGATGTGGTGACGGCCATGACGGAGTCGCCCTCGTCGTAGGCGGCCTGGACCCGCTCGGCGGCCTCGTCGAAGTCCGTGATGAGCCGGGCTGCCTCGTCCTGCTTGCCGAAGACCTCGCCGAGCACGGTGGTCTGCCGTTTGAGTTCGGCGTCGAGGGGCTCGCCATCCCGCGGGTCGAGCTCGATGACGGTGGCGTCGGGCACCAGGGACGCGATGTCGTCGTGGTACTGCGTGAATCGCTGCCCGTTGACGACGACGTCCGGTTCGGCGGCGACGATCGCCTCAAGGTCGGGCTCGTTGTGCGTGCCGATGTCGATGATCGAGTCGTCCTGGGTGTAGTCGATGGTGTCCGGCATGAGGGACACCGCGCCGGCGGACAGCTCCACACCCCAGTCCGCAAGGGTCTCGAAGGTGCGGTTGTCGAGCGCGACCACCGACGCCGGAGAGGCGTTCACCGTCTGGGTGCCGTTGTTGTCCTCGACCTCGACCGTGCCTGCGGAGGCAGCGGAGTCGTCGTTGTCCTGCTGGCCGGACGAGCAGCCGACAAGCATGAGGGCGGACGCCAGAGCGATCGAGAATGCCGTGACGGGACGGCCGGGGGACTTCATGAGGGTTCTCCTTCACGTACTTGAACAGAGGTGAGCCTAACCTAACTATCAAGTGAAATAGGCATCGGTGTCCCCTTTTGGGGTTTTGGTCTTCCTTCTGCCCTCCGTCAGCGGCGTGTACGGAAGCCTCCCGGAGCCCCCTCGCCCCAACGCGAACCGGCCGCGCCGCAGCGGATCCGCGCCACGTGACCGTCCCCGGTCCCGGAGCCGGGTTCACCGCCGCGGGACCGCTGCGGAGTTGCCCTCCACACACCCGGGGACACGCCGGAGGTTCTCACCGAACTCTTGACCGCGGCCCGTAACCTCTAGTCCTTCCACACCGAACGGTCAGGATCACAGCATGCGGGAAGCACTCCCCGACACCACCTCGGACGCCTCAGGAGCCAAGGCGCTCATCGTCGAGGACGAACCCAACATCCTCGAACTCCTCACAGCGTCCCTGGAGCTCAGCGGCTTCACCACGCGGGGGGCGAGCGACGCGCGCACCGCCCTGGGCGCCCTGGACGGCTTCACCCCCGACATCGCGGTCCTCGACGTCACGCTGCCAGGCCGCAGCGGACTGGACCTGGTCGGGGACCTGCGCAGTCTGGTGCCGGGTCTCCCCGTGCTGTTCCTCACCGCACGTGACACGGTCCAGGACAGGCTGGCCGGCCTCCGTGTGGGCGCGGACGACTACGTGACCAAGCCCTTCAGCCTGGAGGAGGTCATCCTGCGGTTGAACGCGATCCTGCGCAGGTCGGGGACCTCGGAGACCGAGGACACCGCGACCCTGCGCTACGCGGATCTGGAGCTGGACGAAGGACTCCACGAGGTTCGCCGGGCAGGCAGGCCGGTCCGTCTGTCCCCCACGGAGTTCGCCCTCCTGCGCTACCTGATGCTCAACGTGGGCAGGGTCGTCAGCAAGGCGCAGATCCTGGACCGTGTCTGGGAGAGCGACACCGAGGACACCCGGGTGGTGGAGGCCTACATCAGTTACCTGAGGCGCAAGATCGACGTGGGCCACCCACCACTCCTGCACACGGTCCGGGGTATCGGCTACTGCCTGCGCCTGATTGCGTCGGACGGGTGAGGGCGCGCTCCTCCCGCCGGCCCCGCAGCCTGGCCGCCCGGCTCACCCTCGCGGTGGTGTGCCTGACCGCCGTGGGGCTGGTGACGTTCGGCACCGCGGGAACACTCCTGCTGGAGCGCTCCCTGACGGGGGAGGTCGACAACCGGCTCCGTACCCTGCCGGAGGTCGGGCGCGACAACGACCGTCCTCCGCCGGGCGATCGGTCCCAGGCCCCGCCGTTCCCGACCGATCTGCGCTCCCTGACGATCGGTGCCGACGGCAGCGTGCTGGAGAGCGTGGGTCAGAGCGGTTCCGACTCCAGCCTGCCCGACACGTCGGCGCTGGACGCGGAGGAGCTGCGCCGGAGGGAGGGGGAACCGTTCGACCTCCCCAGCACCTCCGGCGGCAGCGACTGGCGGGTACTGACCGCGCCGGGCGAGGACGGCACCGTGCACCTGGTCGCCCATTCCCTGGCCGGGGTCGACGGCACCCTGCGCCGGCTCCTGCTGATCGAGGCCGTGGTGGGGCTGGCCGTGGTGGGCGCCCTGGGGTTCGGCGCGGCGGCGATCGTCAGGCTGCAGCTGCGCCCCCTGCGCGAGATCGAGGCCACGGCGCAGGCCATCGCGGGCGGCGACCTCGACAGGCGGGTCCCCGCCCAGGAGG
>NZ_JBHXQY010000111.1:0-21168 GCF_042716955.1 Nocardiopsis sp. NPDC058631
TGCTTTGTCGTCAGCGGTCAGGTCCAGCGGCGCGAGTTTGGGTCCTGGTCGTACCATCACACAACTATATGGATATTTGAGACTCAGGACACTAGTGACGAAAATGGATCCACAGGCGGCCGAAGTTCTTGGAGTCCTTCTCCAGCCGGTGGTAGCGGGCCTTGACGTCCTTGCGGTCGAGGTAGCGCAGGACCCGCTTCTTCAGCTGGCCCGACCCCTTGCCGGGGATGATCTCCACGGTTTTGGCCCCGGTGCGCTCGGCCTCGTCCATGATGTCGCTGAGGGCCCTGTCGATGTCACGGCCCTTGTTGAAGATGTCGTGCAGGTCGAGTTTGAGCCGCACCGTGCCTCCTCCGCGTCCGGTCACCCGGATGATACGGGCCGGTCGGACACCGAGGCCGCTCAGGCCCACCGGTCCGGCGCGGCACCGCGGAAATGCCGACCGCCCATCCGCCGCGGACCCCGGTCACAGGGCCGAGGCGAAGGCCTCGCGTACCGTGTCGTCGCGGTCCAGGACCGCGAACACCACGTGCTCGAACACCCCCGCGAACTCACCGCCCCACCGCAGGTGCCCCGTGAAGGCCGACGCCACCTCCGCCGGGTGGTTGCCGAACACGCCGCACCCCCACGCGCCGAGCACCAGCCGGGTCACCCCCCGCTCTGCCGCGACCGCGAGCACGCCGCGCGCCCGCGCGGCCAGGACACGGGGGATGGGGTCGGCCGGTTCGACACGGTTGCGCTCGATCATCCGCCGGTTGGGGGCCGCGCAGGTGAGGAAGGAGACCGGAAGGGGCTCCGGCAGCCACCCTCCCCGGTCGTCGCGGTACACCGGCACCCCGGGTGACCAGATCACCCGGTCCGTGTAGAGCAGGCTCTCGTGGTGCCGGTGGTGGTCGTAGTACTCCGGGCACAGCACCAGGGAGGCGTACAGTGCGCTCGACCTGGCCAGGCTCTCCTCCTGCGCCCGCGCACCGTTGGCGACGCCGCCGCCGGGCTTGCGGGCGGAGGCGAAGTTCAGCGCCGCCACGTGGGACGGCCCGGGCCCCGCCACCAGGCGACCCGCGGCCGCGAGCGTGCTCTCGCGGGTCACCTCGAACCGGGTCGCGCGCCGGGGTCCCGGCGCGGAGGGTGCCGCCGGCTCCCCCGGGAGGTAGAGGCGCGTGCCCTCCCTCATCGCCGCCAGCGCCCCCGACAGGTCCACCAGCCGGTCTCCGACCCGGTAGTGCCCCTCCTCGAAGGCGGCACGGGTCTCCTGCCACACGGCACGCAACCTCTGGGACACGGTCCCCTCCTCGTCTGGTCCACGGCGCCGCAGCCCGCCCCGCGCCAGGGGTCCGGCCCCGCCTCGGGGCACCGGGACAGGGCGCCTGCGCCGGACCCGGTCCGACCACGCAAACTACCCCCCGGGGCCCTGCGCGCCAAGCGGGTTTCCGCGTCCGGGCACGTTCCCGGCCCCGGTCAGCCGAGGGGCTTGACCGCGCAGAAGATCGCGGTGCCGGGGATCATCCGGCCGCGCACCGGCCCCCAGCCTCCCCACACCCGGTCGAGTCCTTCGGGCCACTCCGGTTCGACCAGGTCCAGCAGCGTCAGCCCCGCGCGGGCGATTGCGCGCACCCAGTCGCCCACCGTGTGGTGGTGCTCGACGTAGATCGCGTGGCCGTGGTCGTCCTCCTCCACATAGGCGCGGCGGTCGAAGTAGGACTGGTGGACGGTGAACCCCTCCTCGCCCGGGTCGTCCGGGAAGCCCCACCGGACCGGGTGCGTCACCGAGAAGACCAGCCGGCCACCCGGCCGCAGGACCCGACCCGCCTCCCCGAGGGCGTCGTCCGCCGACGGCACGAAAGGGAACGCGCCGAACGACGAGAACACGGCGTCGAAGGAGGCGTCCGCGAACGGCAGCCGCTGCGCGTCGGCCTGCACGGTCGGCAGCGTGTGCCCCGTCTCGCCGTCGATCCTCCGCGAGTGCTGCAGCTGGCGAAGCGACAGGTCGAACGCGACCACCTCGCGCACGCCCCGCGCACGCAGCCACCGGCCGCACTGGCCCGCGCCGCAGCCGACCTCCAGGACCCGGGACCCGCGCAGCTCCGCGGGGTCGCCGAGCAGGCCCGCCCGGTCCTCGGTCAGCCCTTCCGGGCACCACACGAAATCGGCGTCCCCCAGGAAACCGCCGTGTTCGGCCTGGTAGGCGTCGGCGGCGCCGTCCCACCACAGGCGCCCGGCGCGCGAGCTCTCCCCGGCGTCCACGGTGCGGCGCTCCACGTTTCCGGGGGCCGGGTAGTCACTCTCGTCGTGCATGGGGCTCCTCGTGCTGCGGCCGGGAGGGTTCAACCATCGGTGCCGTCGCCCGCGGCGCTCGCGGTCTTTGAGGGTTGCCGCTCCTGCTCCGGGGCCTGCTCGGCCTCACGGGCATCGCGCAGCTCGCGGCGGACGAGGAAGACCCATCCGGCGACGGCCACCACGGCGAACACCCACCACTGCACGGCGTAGGACGCGCTCATACCGGAGTCCACCTCGCGCAGCTCGACCGGCTCGGGTGCGGGATCGAGCGCCGGGTCCTGCCGGGTGAGCTCCACGTACCCGCCGTGGACCGGGTAGGGCAGTTCCTCCGCGATCATGCCGACGTCGACCATCATGAGCTGCCCCTCGGGCAGGTCCTCGCGGTTGCGCAAGCCGCTGTTCTCCTCCGTCTCGGAGAAGTGCAGCCTGCCGGACACGTCCACGGTGTCCGTGGGCGCGGGCGGGGGGTCGGGGGCGTCCAGCGCGGTCTCACCGCGCTCGATCCACCCGCGGTTGACCAGGACGGCCGTACCGTCCTCACCGACCAGGGGCGTGAGGACGTGGAAGCCCACTCCGCCGGAGCCGTCCCGGTTGCGCAGGAGGATCTCGTGCTCGGTGTCCCAGGTGCCGGAGGCCTCGACCATGCGCCAGCGGTCGTCGGGGGCGACGTCCCCACCGACGGCGGCCAGTTCGGAGACCGGCACGGGGTCGGCGGCGAGGTTGTCCTGCTGGAGGTTCACGGAGGCGCTGCGCAGCTCCCAGCGGTCCAACTGCCAAAAGCCCAGCCAGACGAAGCTGGGCACGATCACCAGGACCAGCGCGTGGAACGCCAGCATGCGTTGCGACAACAGGACTCTGAGCACGTCTTCGAGGTTATGAGACGCTCCGGGCCACGTCGCACCGACCCTCGCGAACGGCCGCGGGGCCGCCGGACAAGCGACGGCCCCGCGTGGGCGCCGGGCCGTGGGGAGCCTCCCCTCCCCGCGTCCCGCGCCCGTGCCGGGGCCCGGATCGCTCCGGTCCCCGGTCCGGGGCTACTCCTCGTCGACGACGGCGGCGGCCTTGCGCTTGCGGGCGAAGTACAGGCCGGCGCCGCCCGCGCCGATCGCGGCGACCGCGGCGGCGATGAGGCCGCCCAGCGCGGTTCCGGTCACGGCGAGCTGCTCGTCGGCCTGCGGCTGGGGGGACGGGCTGTCATCGCTGGTGCTGGAGTCGTCCTCGCCCTTGTCCTCCTCGCGGGGCGCCTCGGGCTCGGTGGGCTCCTCGGGGGTCTCGCCGCCCGGCTCCTCGGGCTCCTCGGGGTTCTCGGGCTCGGGCTCCTCCCCGTCGGAGATGGTCTCCATGCAGGCGGCCTGGGCGAGGCCGAGCACGGAGACCGCGTTGCCGCAGATGTCGACGGCGGCGTCGACCGGGACGAAGACCTGGTTGCCGCTGGCCACACCACCGGAACCGTCGGTGGAGGGCCCGCCCTCGTTCTCGGGGGAGGCCTGGATGATGTTGATGATGGTGGTGCACTTGGAGCTGGAGCCGCCGAGGATCGCGACCGAGTTGCCGCAGATGTTGAGGGCCGCGTCGACCGGGACGACGATCTGGTTGCCGCTGGCGATACCGCCGGAGCCGTCCGTGAGGGTGCTGGGCGCGTCGGCGCTCTCCTCCTCCAGGACCTCGACCACCTCGATGCACTCGGCCTGGGAGATGCCGCCCACGGCCACGGAGTTCCCGCACGCGTCGAGGGCCGCGTCGACCGGGACGACGATCTGGTTGCCGCTGCCGATGCCGCCGGAACCGTCGGTGGAGGCTCCCCCGTTACCGCTGGCCTCGTAGAGGACCTCCGAGACCTGCGTGCACTTGGCCTGGGAGATGCCGAGCACCGCGAGCGAGTTTCCGCACAGGTCGGCCTCGATGTCCACGGGGACGACGATCTGGTTGCCGCTGCCGATGCCGCCGGAACCGTCGGTGGTGGTGTCGGCGAACGCCGCCGTGACGGGGGCGATGACCAGCCCCGCAGTCATCACGGTGGCGAAGGAGTAACGGAGTGTGTTGCGCATGTGCGGCTAGGACCTTTCACGGAGACAGCCTTGGGTTCGCGCCGGTCGTGGCGCTGTGCGTCGTGGGCGGACCGGGTGTCCGCGACGTGGCGGAGCACTCGTCGGTCCCGCCGGCACGACCGCGGGTCCGTCACCGGCGCACGGTGGAACGGCGGGGTGACCCGCGTGCACGTGGGAGTCGTGGTCCGGCATCATCCGAAGTGGAGTTCCGGGGACGAACCGCCGACGGACCGAAACGTTAGCAAGCCGTCGGCGACTCGTAGGCGTTTTCGGAGAATGTCCGTCGCTGAAGCAATTACTCTCTGCTTACATTTTGCTACCCTAGGATATCATTACTGCTCACAGGCTTCATGTCAACCACGCAGAGTACATGATTGACAACACAAAGACACGGTGGATGATGAATTTTTTTCGGGTAAACCCCGACTCATAACCCACTAAGCACCTTAGTATATTCGTTTCATCGGCCTTCATGAGTGCCTTATACCTGACGCCCACGTTTATGCGCTATGCGATCAATGCGCATTTCGCAACGGAAGACTGAACAGTAGAAACCAGGACGGCGAGAATCCGCACCACCCGAACCCGGACACGGGCCCCGCGCGGCCCGATTCGCCCCTGTCCGCGCCCGATCGGAAAAGCGAAAAGGATGCGGAAAACAGCCGAATCAATGGCCTCATAACCTCACTCAGACCTCTCTCGCAACTCAGACAACACAGACACCATCCGTCTCAGGATTGAACAAAAGTGCTGGTCAACCCCGCGTACCCTGGGTCCGAAGGGTCTCCTCCCGGCCGGCGTCCACCAATGCCAAAACCCACGAACCAGGGACTGTCGGCCATACCCTGAGCACGAATAGTGACCACTGGTGACGGGTCGGTACGCCTTCGGCATCCAATCCGATCACGAAGGCCAACTGGAAGCGCGCGACGTGCGTCCTAGCCCAGGACATGCCCTCCGTTTCCCCCGCCCCACTGGAGCATGCAATGCAGCCCGTACCCCCGCGTCCCCGCACGCGCACGACGCTCTCGGTCAGCACCGCGACGATCGTCCTCCTCCTGGTCGCCGCCGCCTGTTCCTCGGCCGGCGACGCACCGGAGGAGCTCGCGGGGGCGGGGTCCCCCAGCGGGGACGCCTCCGCCTCCCCGTCCCCCAGCACGGAGCCCGAACCCTCCGCGGAGCCGTTCACCGTCGCCTTCGGCGGCGACGTCATGTTCGAGGGGATGCTCGAACCCCGCCTGGCCGACCCCGCCACCGCGCTCGGCCCGATCTCCGAACAGCTCTCCGCCGCCGACCTGGCCATGGTCAACCTGGAGACCGCCATCACCGAGGGCGGCACCCCCGCTCCCGGCAAGGAGTACCTGTTCCGGGCGCCCACCAGCGCCCTGGACGCCCTGGCCGCCGGAGGCGTGGACGTGGCCACCGTCGCCAACAACCACGGCATGGACTACGGCACGGACGGGCTGATCGACACGCTGGAGAACGGCGAGGCCTCCGAGGTCGCGCTGGTCGGCGCGGGCCGCGACGCCGCCGAGGCGTACACCCCCCACGTGGCCGAGGTCAACGGCCAGAGCGTCGCCCTGTTCGGTGCCACCGACGTCATGGACGACCACCTCATGGCGGAGTGGACGGCGGGCGAGGACAAGCCCGGCATGGCCTCCACCAAGAACGAGATGAGGGAGCGGATGGTCACCGCCGTCTCCGAGGCCGCCGCCGAGCACGACAACGTCGTGGTCTTCCTCCACTGGGGCCTGGAGGGGTCGCACTGCCCGCTCCCGCACGCACCCGCCCTCGCCGAGGAACTGGTCAGTGCCGGGGCCTCCGCCGTGGTCGGCGGCCACGCGCACGTGCTGTCCCCGGGAGGGTTCACGGGCGACTCCTACGTGCACTACGGGTTGAGCAACTTCGTGTTCTACAACTTCGAGGGCCCCACCGCCGAGACCGGGGTGCTGACCCTCACCTTCGACCAGGGCAGCGTGACCGGGGCCGACTGGGCCCCCGCGCAGATCCAGGGCGGCGTACCCGTCCCCTACGAGGGCGAGGCCGCCGAGCAGGCCGCCCGGACCTGGCTCGACATGCGCACGGAGTGCGGGGTCCCGCTGACCGACTCCCCCGCCTAGGAGCCGGACACGGCCCCTGGCCTCGATGCTCTCGTACTTGTAGCGAGTTCGGGCGCCCAGACCCGCTACAAGCACAAGAGCCCGGCGGAGGGGCGGGGCCGCGACCCCCTCCGGTCACCGCGCTAGGCCGTGTTCCGCGGATCATTCCGGGCTCGCAACCGCCAGGCTGCCTCTCGCTGCGCCGACCACGCTTGGACATCCAGACCCGGGCTGACCTGCGCTACTCGTCTTGCGAGAGATTGCCTGGAGGCCGCTCGCGGCGATCGGCGCAAGCGCCGAATCAACCGAAAGCATCCACGGAACACGCCCTAGAGGGCCCCGGCCCCGACCCCGTGGCGTGCGGCCACCGCGGCGATCTCGGTCAGCAGGGCGCGGCGGCGCGCAGCGCCCAGGTAGGAGGCGTGGACACCGTTCGCGGCGAGGCGCACCAGGCCGTCGGCGCCCAGACCCAGCCGGTGGGCGGTGCGGTACTCGCGGTTCAGGTCGGTACCGAACATGGTCGGATCGTCGGTGTTGAGGGTGACCAGGATCCCGGCGTCGAGCATGCTGCGCAGGGGGTGGTCCTCGATCCTCTCCACCGCGCGGGTGCACACGTTGGAGGTGGGGCTGACGTCCACCGGGATCTGCTCCTCCGCCAGGCGGGCCACCAGCTCCGCGTCGCGCATGGAGTCGATGCCGTGTCCGATGCGCTCGGCGCCGAGCACGTCCAGGGCCTCGCGCACACGCTCGGGTCCACCGTGCTCACCGGCGTGCGGGAGACTCGCGAGCCCGGCGGCGCGCGCCCTGCCGAACACCCCCGCGTACTGCCCCAGCGGCGTCTCCACGCCGCCCACACCGAAGCCCACCACACTGGGCGGCGCGTCGCGCAGAACCGCCTCCAGGGTCGCCTCGGCGCTCTCCAGGCCGAAGTCGGCGGGGAAGTCGGGGATCCACCGGAGCTGGAGGCCGTGGTCGCGTTCGGCCTCGCGGCGTGCCCGCTCGATCCCGTCGAACACCACCCGGGCGGGCACCCCCCGCATCAGGTGCGTGTAGAGGCTGACGTGCACCTCCGCGTAGCGCACGTTCTGCTCGGCCAGCCGCCGGGCGACCGCCGAGGTGAGGAGGGCGAAGTCCTCCTCCTCCCTGAGGGTCGTCACCGACGCCAGGTAGACCTCGACGAAGTGGGGAAAGTCGGTGAAGGCGTACCAGTCCCGGAGCTTCTCCAGGGTGTCCGGAATGTCCTCGGTACCGTGCCTGCGGGCCAGGTCGAACAGGGTCTCGGCCGGCATCGAGCCCTCAAGGTGGACGTGCAGCTCGACCTTGGGCAGGTCCCGGACGAGCGCGTCGACGCCGGTCTCGGCGGGGGCGGTGTGGTTCTCCATGGCGCGAGGCTACGCGCGGGCGCGCGCCCGCCCAACCCGTTCCGGGTGAACCTGACGAGGACGTGTCAGCCTCCCCGGACGGGCCCGTCCCGGCCGCGAGCGCCGACGGAGCCGCCTACGGCTACATTGCGGACATGATCCCCCAGGGCGACCCCCACCCCTCGAAACCCCGTCCGCAGCGCCTCCTCTGGGGCGCCCGGCTCCGGATCTACCGGGGCAGCCATCCCCGTGCGTTCGCCGCCCGGGCCTCGGGCGTGCTCCTGTTCGTGATGGCGGCGTCCGGCATCCTGGGCTTCACCGCGGCGAGCGGCGACGTGCGGATGGGCACCTTCCTCGTGGCTGCCCTGCTGGCAGTGACCGGCATCGTGGCGGCGGTCGTGGCGGCGGCATCCCCCTCGACGAGGCGGGCCGCCCGCGCACGCGAGGCCGCCAAACTGAAGAACCTCCCCCCGGGCACCGACCCCGCCAAGCTCGCGGAGGCATGGCGGCTCGTCCGTGAGGGCAGGCTCGGCCCGGACCCGGAGGCCAACCGGCTGGGCCGGATCGTCGTCGAGGGAGAGCTGGTCGACGGGGCGGCGGCCACCTCCGTCACCGTGTTCGTGCCACTTGCCCTTCTCAACGCCCTCCACCTCGGCATTCGCATCCGGGAGGACGGGATCTCCGGCCTCGTCCTCCTGCTTCTGGCACTGACGGCCCTCATGCTGGTGCTCGTCTGCGTGATGCCTTTCTCGTTAAGGCAGCGGCGACGCCGCGCGGAGGCGTTCCGCGACGCCTACGACACCCAGGTCAAAGAGGCACCCGACACCGCGGCGTAGGTACGGGGCCCGACACCGGGCGCAGGGGCCCACCAACAGGGCCGGGCACACCGCGGTCGGCGTGCCCGGCCCCTCGGACCCGGTCGTGGTCAGATGGTGGGCGCGGCCCCGTTGACGCTGCGGGGCACCCCCAGCGGGTTGTCGTCGCGCAGCTCACGGGGCAGCAGCGACTGCGGCACCGACTGGAAGGAGACCGGGCGCAGGAAGCGCCGGATCGCCGTGGTGCCCACCGACGTGTGCAGCGGCGCGGTGGTCGCCGGGTAGGGGCCCCCGTGGGTCATGGCGTACGTGACCGCCACCCCCGTCGGCCACCCGTTCCAGACCACCCTGCCGGCCACGGACGCGCCCAGCGCCAGCAGGGCGGGCGCCATCGCGTCGTCCTCCTCGCCGTGCACGGTGACGGTGAGCTGGCCCCGCAGCACTCCCGCGGCCTCCAGGAGGCGGCGCTCGTCGGCGTAGGCGACCACGAGGGTCGCCGGTCCGAAGCACTCCTCCAGGAGCTCGTCGGAGTTCTCCAGCAGGGAGTCCAGGTCGGTGCGCAGCAGGCTCGGGGACCAGTCCTGCCCGGTGTGCCTGCCCTGGACCAGCACCTCGGTGGCGGGGTGGCCGCTGAGGGCGTCCAGGCCCCGCGCGAACCCCTCCGCGACGCGCTCGTTGAGGAGCGGTCCGGCGGCCCGTTCGGCGAAGTCGGCGACCAGGGCGCCGAGGTCTGCGTCCTCCGGCACGAACACGACCCCGGGCTTGGTGCAGAACTGCCCCGCCCCCATGGACGCCGAGTCGGCGTAGCCGCCGAGGATCTGGTTTCCCCTGGCCGCCATGGCCGCCCGGGTGACGAACACCGGGTTCACGCTGCCGAGTTCGCCGTAGAAGGGGATCGGTTCGGACCGGGCGGCGGCGAGGTCGAACAGGGCCCGCCCGCCCGGGATGGAACCGGTGAACCCGACGGCGCGGGTGAGCGGGTGGGTGACCGCCAGCTTGCCCGCCTCCATGCCCTCCACCAGGGCGAAGGAGCCCTCGGGCGCACCGGCCCCGGCAAGCGCGGCGACGACGACCTCGGTGGTGGCGCGGGCCAGCCGGGGGTGGCCGGGGTGCGCCTTGACGACCACGGGGCATCCGGCGGCCAGCGCGGAGGCGCTGTCCCCGCCCGCCGTGGCGAAGGCGAAGGGGAAGTTGCTGGCCCCGAACACGACCACGGGGCCGAGCGGGACGAGGAGGCGCCGCACGTCCGGGCGCGGCGTCCCCCACTCCGGGTCGGCGGGGTCGACGGCGACCTCCAGGTAGGAGCCGTCCTCCAGGGTCTGCGCGAACAGCCTGAGCTGGAAGGTGGTGCGGCCCAGTTCGCCCTTGCAACGGGCCTCGGGGTAGTGGGCCTCCTCCACGGCGAGGGGCACGAGCTGGTCGGCGGCGCCGTCGAGGGCGTCGGCGACGGCGCGCAGCAGGTCGGCGCGTTCGCCCGGCGTGAGGGCGGCCAGGAGCGGAGCCGCGGCGGCGGCCCGTTCGAGGACGGCGTCGAGTTCCTCCGGTGTGGTGTCCGGGGCGGTGGTCATGGCTCAGCCTCCAGGAGGGGTGCGTGCACTGCGTCGGGCACTGATCCAACCATGCCACGCCCCCTGTTGGAAAGCGCTATCCTGAGCGGCTCGCACATCCGGTGCCCGCGTGACCACGGACCGTGAAACAGACACGATCCGACGAAAACGACGAACGGCACCGACGCGTCCGCGCTCCGCGCCCTCGGCCGCGACCCTCGGCGACGCCCCTGGTACAGGCGGGACGGACGTCTCCTGGAGAAGCCCGGGAACGAAACTGGAATTTCCCCGGAACCAGGTGATTCCGGAAAGGCATCATAGGATCCGTGACGACAAACTCCCGAAGCTCAACGCCCCCGCGGCCGCGACGTTCCCCCGGCACCACCGGGAGCACCCACGCGCCACGCGAGAGCCGTGGACCAGCCGGCGTCGCCCACGACGAACTCGCGTTCGCGCAGGCTCCCCTCCGGAGGCTGCCCGCCCAACAACGCAGCATGCTCAGAGTCCAACGCATGCTCGACTGCTGCGCCGAACTCCTCGACGAGGTCGGCTACGACAACCTCTCCACCACACGGATCGCCGAACGCGCAGGAGTCGCCATCGGCTCCGTGTACCAGTTCTTCCCGGACAAGAAAGCCATCACCCAGGCGCTCGGGCTGCGCTTCCTCGACCAGTTCGGCGCGCGGGTGACCGAGCGCCTCGCGGACGCGTCGTTCAGCCACTGGACCATCGCCGTCGACACCGTCGTCGACGAGTACATCGACATGCACCGCCACGTGCCCGGCTTCCGCAGCCTGCACTTCGGCGACATCGTCGACCCCCGGCTCCTCAACGGCGGGGCCGACAACAACCGCGTCATCTCCATCCGCCTCCGCCGGATCATCGTCTCCGTCACCGGTATCCCCGACGACGACGAACTCGACCGTGCCGTCCACGTGGCCGTCGAAGCCGCCGACGCCGTCCTCAAGCTCGCCTTCCGTGACAACGCCGAGGGCGACGCCCGGTTGATCGACGAGACCAAGCGCCTGGTCAGCAGCTACCTGTCCAACTTCTCCGAACGCAACGGAGGCGACCACCCGTGGTAGCCGACACCGGCATCACCACCAAACCCGTCTCCGGGACGGCGGCCGGGGTGCCCTTCCTCGCACTGCCGCCCGCCACGGGCGACGCACGGGCTCCACTCGTCCTCGGCCTGCACGCCTTCGAACCCCCCCGCGCCGAGGCCGCCCTCGCCGGAGCCGTTCCCATGGCGTCGCTCCCGGCCTGGCGGGTCTACCTCGGGCTGCCGCTGTTCGGCGCCCGCCTGCCCGAGGGCGGCGTCCACGAGATCAACCACCGCGGCGAACGCGACTACCTCGTCGAACTGTTCGGCCCGGTGGTGGAGGAGGCCGCCGCCGAACTCCACTCCGTCGTCTCCGAGCTGCGCGCGGCCTTCCCCGTCACCGACACCCCCGTCGGCCTGGTCGGGGTGGGGGCCGGCGCCTCCGCCGTCCTGCTCGCCCTGGCCGAGAGGCGTACACCCGTCGGTGCCGCCGCCGTCGTCAACCCGGTCGTGGACCCGGCCCTGGTGGTCACGGCCCGCGAGCGCCGCACCGGAACCCCCTACCAGTGGACCGACCGGGCCCAGCTGGCCCGCGCACGACTGGACTTCGACGACCGTGCGGACGAGATCGCCCGGGGGCACGTCCCCCTCCTCGTCGTCAACGGCGGGCTCGACGAGGTCGTGGACCCCGAGCGCGGCGGTGCGCTGCTCACCGCGCTGGCCGCGCGCACCCCCGGGCATGCGCTCCGTCACATCGTGGTGCCCGATCTGGCACATGCCATCGGACCGGAGCCCGGCCTCGAACCCGGCCCGCTCACCCCGGCCGGAGTACTCACCGACCGGGCGCTCACCGAGTGGTTCCACCGGCACCTCACGTCTTCCACGCAGGTCCGGGCGGGCACGGAGGCCTAGCGTCCGGCCCCGGTGCGCCGCTCCCGCCGTCCGGGCGGCGGCCGCCCCGACCCGTTCACCGCGTACACCCCGCTGCCTCCCCCCGCGTCCCCTTCACGGACGCCGCCGCGACAGTTGGTACGCGTTCCATGGGATCATCCAGTGGCGACCGCACAGAGCGGTCCACCTGACCGTTTCGACTCATCCTTCAGGAGGGCGAACCACGTGACGGAACCGGCACCGGTCTTTGCCAGCCGGGTCGACAACGAGCGGTTGAACGCACAGCTCCGTTTCCTTCTGGAAGTCGACAAGCTCAAGCGCATTCTGCGGCAGAACCTGCTGGTGGACGGATCCCGGCGGGAGAACTCGGCCGAGCACTCCTGGCACCTGGCCCTGTCCGCCCGCATCTTCGCCGAGTACGCCCCCCAGGGCACCGACATCGACCGGGTGGTCGAGATGCTGGTGCTCCACGACATCGTCGAGATCGACGCCGGGGACACCTTCGTCTTCGACCAGGTGGACTCCGAGACGCAGGAGGAACGCGAGCGCGCCGCGGCGGCCCGCATCTTCCCCCTCCTGCCCGAGGACCAGGCCGAGCGCGCCCGCGAGCTCTGGGAGGAGTTCGAGGACCGCGTCTCCCCCGAGGCCCGCTTCGCCCGTGCCGTGGACCGGCTGTCCCCGATGCTCGCCAACTGGCACAACGAGGGCGGTTCCTGGGTCCGCTTCGGCATCACCCGCGCGCAGGTCACGGAGAAGGTCAAGCTGATCCAGGAGGGCTCCGAGGCCCTGGGCGCGTACGCGACCGCCCTGATCGACGACGCCGACCGGCGCGGCTACTTCCGCGCCTGAGCACCCGCCGTCCCGCACCGCCCGTGCGGGCCCGTCGGCACTCCGTGCGTCACGATGTCGCGCCCGATGCGGACGCGACGGCCACGCGGGTGCCGGGCGGGGCGGGTGCGGCCGGAGGTGTCAGACCCGGCCCATGACCAGCTGGACCGCCGCGCTCAGCCCCACCACGACCAGGCACACGCGCAGGGCCGCCGGACTGAGCCTGCGGCCGAAGTTGGCCCCCAGGTAGCCGCCGATGATGGTTCCGGCCGCGATGAGGCCGACCACCGGCCACGACGGCGAGGCCAGCACGATGTAGAACACGGCCGCGGTGCTGTTGGCGATCGTGGTCAGCGCGTTCTTCAACGCGTTGAGCCGCTGGAGGTCGTCGTCCAGGGACGCGCCGAGGATGCTGACCAGGATGATCCCCTGCGCGGCGGCGAAGTAGCCGCCGTAGGTCCCGGTCACGTAGGCGCCCAGCGGCAGCAGGGGTCCCCCGTTCTCGGAGGCGGGCCTGCGGGCGCGCGCCCACCTGGTGATCCGCGGCTGGAAGAGGATCAGCACGCACGCGCCGCCGATCATGAACGGCACGACGAACTCGAACACGCCCGCGGGCAGATAGATGAGCAGGAGCGCGCCGGTCATCGCGCCGAGGAAGGACATGCCGCCGAGCCGGAGGATCCGGCCGCGCTGTCCGGCCAGCTCGCGCCGGTAGGCGATGGTCCCGCTGAGCGTGCCGGGGGCCAGCCCGATGCTGTTCGACACGGTCGCGGTGACCGGCGGGAAGCCGAGGGCGAGGAGGACGGGGAACGTGAACAGGGTTCCCGACCCCGCGATCGCGTTGACCCCGCCGGCTGCCACACCAGCCAGAAGGACGACCGCCGCCTCCCAGAGTTCCATTCGACCAGCTTTCGGGCTCCCGCTCCCCGACCGTCGAGGGCGTCAACAGACTACGAGAGCGGATCACGGGTGCCCGACGCCGGGGATACGTGATCCAGGCCATGGTGACGGGCCCCGCCGGGAACGTCCCGGCGGGGCCCGGAAAGCACTCCGCCCCGCAGTGCGGGCGCTGTGCGCGCCGCCGTGCGGGGCGGGAGGAACGGAACCGTGGTCGCGGCGACCGGGTCAGGGCACCCGCACGACCTCGTCGCGCAGCCGGTCGAAGGCGGTGCCGACCCCCTGGAGGGCCCTGCCCATCTCGGACGGGACGATCCAGACCTTGTTGGCGTCGCCCTTGGCGATCTCGGGCAGCTTCTGGAGGTACTGGTAGGCCAGCACGTCCGGGTCCACGCGGCTGGTGTGCAGCGCCTTGAACACCATGTGGATGGCGTCGGCCTCACCGCGCGCCCGGAGCGTCTGGGCGTCGGCGTCCGCCTTGGCGGTGAGCATCTGCGCCTCGGCGGAACCCTGGGCCCGCAGCACCGCCGCCGTGCGCTCACCCTCGGCGCGCAGCACCGAGGACTGCTTCTCACCCTCGGCGCTGAGCAGCTGCGCGCGCTTCTCGCGGTCGGCGCGCATCTGCATCTCCATCGCCTCCTGCACGGAGGACGGCGGCTCGATGCCCTTGAGCTCGATGCGGCTGATCTCGATGCCCCAGTCACGGGTGGCCTCGTCCAGCACCGTCTTGAGCTCGCGGTTGATCTCGTCGCGCGAGGTGAGCGTGCCCTCCAGGTTCATGCCGCCGATGACGTTGCGGAGGGTGGCGAGGGTGAGCTGCTCGACGGCCTGGATGAAGTTCGCGACCTCGTAGGTGGCCTTGTAGGCGTCCCGCACGCGTATGTAGACCGCCGAGTCGACCTCCACCGCGAGGTTGTCCTCGGTGATGGCGGACTGCGGGGGGAAACTCACGACCTGCACACGGCGGTCGATCCGTTCCCGTACCTGGTCGACTCCGGGGATGACGACATTGAATCCCGAGCTCAGTGTTCGGTGGAACTTACCGAACCGCTCGACGACATCCTCCATCGAGTGGGGAACGATACGCACGCTCCGCCAGAAGATGATCAACAGAACCGCGACGAAAAGCGCCACGATGATGATCATGGTCATTGACGCACCCCGGTCTCCGAACGAGGGGCGACGTTCAGCATCGACATCTGGGCAGCTCCGGATCTCCTGACGGGGGTGGCAGGCGGTGTGGCGGAACACATCCACCGGCGGCCCGCCCACCCGAAGATCTCGAAGCACGCCGAAATGGAGCGATCCGCTCACCGAACGCTGACGCTACCCCATATACGCCGGGGCGACCACATCTGGACAGGAATACTGTTTAGGGACAATAGATTTCTGTTATTACCGCAATCCCTATAGGTGTCAGCCCACGCAAACGCCCCTGGTCACACCGCGCGCGCGTTCCAGCGGTCGCCGTCCCGCTCCACCTTGAGCGCAAGACCGAAGGTCTCCGACAGGTGTTCGGCGGTCAGGACCTCGTCGATCGGCCCCGCCTTCACGACGCCGCCGTCCCTGAGCAGCAGCACGTGCGTGAACCCCGCCGGGATCTCCTCCACGTGGTGCGACACCACGACCAGGGCGGGGGCGGCCTCGTTGCGGGCCAGCCCGCCCATACGGCGCACCAGGTCCTCACGACCGCCCAGGTCCAGGCCTGCTGCGGGCTCGTCCAGGAGCAGCAGCTCCGGGTCCGCCATCAGCGCGCGGGCGATCAGGACCCGCTTGCGCTCACCCTCGGACAGGGTGTGGAAGTCGCGGTCGGCCAGGTCCGCGACCCCCCAGTGGCCGAGCAGCGCGCGGGCGCGGCCGTAGTCCGGACTGCCGTACTCCTCGCGGAACCGGCCCACGTAGCCGTAGGCGGCGCTCAGCACGATGTCGAGGACGGGGGTCCCCGGCTCGATCCGCGACGCCACCGACGCCCCCGCGTAGCCGATGAGGGGCCGCAGCTCGAACACGTCCACCCGGCCCAGCCGCTCACCGAGGATCTCCACGTCGCCCGCGGTCGGGTACAGCTGGCTGAACGCCACATTGAGGAGGGTGGTCTTGCCCGCGCCGTTCGGCCCGAGGACCGCCCACCGCTCACCCTCCAGCACTGACCAGTCCACGCCGTTGACCAGGGTGGTACCACCCCGTCGAACCGTGACCCCGCTCAGGCCCAGAACCCGCCCGTCCATCGTCCTCCCTCACATCACGCCCCACGCCGGTGCACGGGCCGACCTACCCTGAAGCAATGCAACTCACGTCCGCACCACTCGTCGCCTGGGGCAACGCCTGGCTGTCGGGCCACGTCGGGCTCGACGACGCCGTCGACGCGGTCGAACGGCGCGGCGGCCCCAACCTGATCGGGACAGTACCTGCCGCGGACCTGCCCTTCGACAGCGGCGTACCGCTGCGGTCAGCACTGGTACGACTTCGCGGCCTGGGGCTGTCCGCGTTCCGGCTGTCCCTGCCGACCTGGGGAGACCCGCTCGGACTCGTCGGTCCGAAGGAACTCAACCAAGCCGCCATCGAGGCACAGGAGGGGGTGCTGGTGCAGCTCACCGACCAGCAGATGGGCCTGGTGCCCTCCGCCGACCGGCGTGGTTCATCCTATGTGGGTGTTTCGTGGGCGCCGTATCGGGCCGACGCCGCGCTCCCCCAGGTGCCCGACCTGGCCGAGGCGGAGCAGGCCCTGAAACTCACCGTCATCGAGGTCGCCAGGCTCCTGGAGGGCGTGGACGACATCGCGGCGTTCGCCCCGGGGGTGCACCGGGAACTGGGCGACCTGGGCGGACGCGAGGCGCCTTCGCTGGCGCACGGGTACCCGCCCCGCGCCCACCGGGTGGCGGCGCAGGCGGGCCGGCTGGCGAAGGTGGTCAGACTGGCCGAACCAGCGTCGGGCCGGGGGATGAGCGCCCACCAGGCGGCGGCGCGGTCGGAGGCGCTGCGGAGGCTGGACGCCGCGGTGCGGCGGGCCCTGGTCGCCGCCCACGCGGCCATCGCCCTGCCGGGGTAGGCGCGGGACGACCGCTGAGCCGCCCGGGAAGCGGGGAGGGTGATGCGGCGAGCCCCGGCTCCTGGCTCCGGGCCGCCCCGAGCGGCCTCACCGCGCGGGCGCCCCCGCCCCGGGATCGGAACCGGGGGGCGCGGTGCGCCCGCTCCACGCACCCCGGCGTACCGCCACGAGGTGGGCGCAACGGGCCGAGGTGACGACCACGCAGGCCAGAGCAACGACGGCGAGCGCCACCCAGAACGAGGTGAAGAGGTAGGGCACCTGGAACCACGCGACGTCCCGCCCCCGGTACAGCCACCCGACCACCTCGTGCAGGACCGCCAGGAGCAGCGGAGGCCCGGCGTAGGGCAGCATGCGCACCGCCACCGCCCACCGGCCCTCCCTGGCCAGGGCCCAGCCGCGCGCCCTGCGCGCACCGCGCCAGGCGAGCGGCACGGCGGCGGCGCCCGCGGAGAGCAGGAGCGCGTCCACGGCCAGCGCGGCCGTGCCCGTCGGCGGCGCGGGGGCGCTGCCCGTGTCGACCAGCTCGACGAGCGCGGCGGCCAGTGCGTGGGCGCCGCCCCACGAGCCGGTGTTGGCCATGACGGCCACGCCGTACCCGCTGTCGGGCAGCAGGGCCTGGTGTGCCGTCGCGGTGAGCAGGTCTCCCCCGTGCTCGACGAGCGGGGCCCCCGAGGCGGTCTCCCCCAGTGACCAGCCCAGGGCGTAGGAACCGGAGATCGCGGAGGGTGTGTGCAGGGCGCGGACGCCGTCCTCGGACAGCACACGGACACCGTCCGGCCCCAGACCGCCGTTGTTGTGGGCGACGAGCCACGCGCCCATGTCGGCGGCGGTGCTGACGACCCCGCCGGAGCCGTTCCCGAATCCGGGGGGCTCATCGGCCGGGAACGAGCGGCCGAGTACGAAGACGTGGCCGCGGCCGCCGGCCGGCAGGTCCAGGTCCGTGTCGATGGTGGTGCTGTCGTCCATCCCCAGCGGGGAGAAGACCTCCGCCTCCAGGTGGTCGGCGAAGGACCGTCCGCTGACCACCTCGACCAGACGTGCGGCGACCTGGGCGTTCGGGTTGTGGTACTCCCAGTGCGTGCCGGGCTCGGCGGTCAGGCGCGCGCCGCGCAGGTCCTCCACGGCCTCGCGCAGGGTGAGGGTGCTCCGGCCCCGGCTGTAGGAGGCGAACTCCGTGTCCGACATCCCGGAGGTCTGGTCGAGGAGCTGGCGCACGGTGATCCTGTCCGCGCGGGGATCGGCCATCGTGAACTCGGGCAGGTGCTCCCGCACGGGGTCGTCCAGGCCGAGTCGGCCCTCCTCGACCAGTTGGAGGACCGCCAGCGCGGTGACCGACTTGCTGAGCGAGGCCACCGCCATGGGCGTGTGCTCGGTGACGGGTTCGCCGCCGGGCGTCGTTCCGTACCCCCGGGCGTGCACGACCTCCGCGCCGCGGGTCAGGACCACCGCGGCGCCGGGCAGGCCGGTCGCACGGCGGTACTCCTCCACGACGGCGTCCACGGCCCCGGGCGCCGGGGCGTGCGGGGTGGAGCCGGAGGCGGGGGCCGCGGACAGGAGCAGGAGCACGGCGGCGCCGAGCACGGACAGGGCGGGGTGGGCGAAGCGCCCGCGCGGGAGGCGGACGGGGTCGCTGCCGGACGGGGAGGAGATCATGGGACAACGCTAGGAAAGCGGGGCCCGAGAGGGACATCGTGTGCGCCTCCCCTCCGTCCGGGGGTTTCCCGCAGGGTGCCCCCTGCTGCCGCCACCACGCCCCGGAGCCGGTCGATCTCCGGGACCACAGCGGGTATCCCTCCCCGAAGACCGTGAAGGGCCCCTCCCGGGCCCGTGGTACGGGTGGAGGGCGTTGCGGACGCTCCCCGGACGGGAGGTTTCCGGGGGTGAAGACCCGCGGTGTCCCTGCGCACCCTGGGACGGAAGACGGGAAGTCTCGGGGTAGGCCCAGGGGATATACCTGATCCACCAGGACGCGAGAATGCCGATACTGGGTATGTGGGTAGCCGGGCCCCGGCCCCGCGGAGTGAACGAGGAGATCAGTCATCATGCAGCCCGAGCACATCCGAGCCTCCGACGCGGACCGGGACAAGGTTGCCGAGCGGCTCCGGGAGGCCGTGGCTGAGGGTCGCCTCACCCCCGTGGAGCACGAGGAGCGCCTCGACACCCTGTACAGGGCCAAGACCATCGGTGAGCTCGCACCGATCGTCTCGGACCTGCCCGTCTTCGGACAGGGCTTCGACTACGCGGCCATGGAGCGCCAGTCGTCCGAGTCCCCGAGCGGGATGGAGATCCTGGGCAGCGAGGCCCGCGACCTGGCCGGGCAGAGCAAGGGCTCGGAGAACCTGGTCGCGGTGTTCGGCGGCTGCGAGCGCAAGGGCCGCTGGCTGGTCGAGCCTCGGACCAACGTGTCGGTGCTCTGCGGCGGTGTCGAGCTCGACCTTCGCGAGGCGGTCCTCAGCCAGCACGAGGTGACCATCCAGATCGCCGTCATCATGGGGGGCGTGGACATCACTGTGCCGCATGGGGTGAGGGTGATCAACAACACCTCGGCGATTCTGGGCGGCGCCGACATGCACGGCACGGACCAGGTCACCGACCCGAACGCGCCGGTCATCCGGCTGACGGGCACCTGCATGCTGGGCGGAGTCGACATCAAGGCCAAGGGTCCGCGCCGCAAGAAGAAGAACAGGGGCAGCCGGCGGGCCGGAGAGTGACCTGTACCGCTCCTCCAGCTGTCCACATAGTGAACTAGCTGGGAAAAGGACCTGCCCTGCCCGTCCGGACCTCCCTATGGCCGAGTACCGTGGGTGGCGCCATGAATGATGATTCCACGTTGTTGGTGACAGTGACCGGGCGCGACCGGCCGGGCATCAGCGCACGTCTCCTGAGCACCCTCTCCGTCTTCCCGGTGACCATCGTCGACCTCGAACAGGTCGTTCTGGCGGGTCGCCTGGTGCTGGGGACGGTTCTCGGGGTCGACGAGCGCGTAGCCCCCGGGGTGAGCCGCCGGCGGGTCTTCGAGGAAGTGCGCAGCGCCCTCGACAAGACCTCGATCGACCTCGACATGGAGGTCGAGTACGAGAACGGGGACGGCACCGGCCGTGTGAACGACTTCGCCGCCGGCCGTCTGCACGTGACCGTTCTGGCAGACCCTCTGCGCCCCGGCGCCCTCGGGGCGATCACGTCGTGCGTGGCCAGAGCAGGCGCCAACATCGACCGGATCGAGCGGCTGTCGAGCTACCCGGTGACCTCCGTGGAGATGGAGATCTCCGGGGGCAACGCGGCACAGCTGCGTGCCGAGCTCGCCATGGAGGCGTCCACCCAGGGGGTCGACGTCGCCGTCCAGCCCAGCGGTCTCCACCGCCGGGCCAAGCACCTCATCGTCATGGACGTGGACTCCACCCTGATCCAGGGCGAGGTGATCGAACTCCTGGCTGCGCACGCCGGCTGCGAGAAGGAGGTCGCCCGGGTCACCGAGGAGGCCATGCGCGGCGAACTGGACTTCGAGGAGTCCCTGCGGCGCCGGGTGGCGCTACTGAAGGGCCTGGACGCCTCCGCCATCGACGCGGTGCGCGAGGAGATCCAGCTGACCCCCGGCGCACGGACCCTCATCCGCACCCTGAAACGCCTGGGCTACGAGTGCGGGATCGTGAGCGGTGGATTCACCCAGATCACGGACGTACTGGTGGAGCGCCTGGGGTTGGACTACTCGGCGGCGAACACCCTGGAGGTCGTGGAGGGGACACTGACCGGAGAGCTGGTCGGCCCGATCATCGACCGGAAGGGCAAGGCCACCACGCTCATGCGGTTCGCCGCGGAGGCTGGCGTGCCTTTGGAGCAGACGGTGGCGGTGGGCGACGGAGCGAACGACCTGGACATGCTCCAGGTCGCGGGGCTGGGTGTCGCGTTCAACGCGAAGCCGGTCGTCCGCCAGCAGGCCGACACCTCCGTGAACGTTCCCTACCTGGACACGATCGCGTTCATCCTGGGTATCACCCGCGAGGAGATCGAGGCCGCCGACCTGCACGGTCTGGCCACCGAACCGACCTCTCTCGCGATGACCGCCACAGCACGACACTGACGCCCGTCGGCGGGCCCGGTCCGTCGGCGGAGTTCCGTGACATCCCGTGGCGCCAGGGGTGGTGGACAACCCCCCTGGCGCCATTTTTCACCAACGCATTTTCACAAACGCACAAGCTCGGGCGACAAAAAAGGGAGGGAGCCACCCATCACAGGCAACCCCCTCCCCAACAAAAAACCGTGGCAGCGACCTACTCTCCCACCCCACCACAGGGCAGTACCATCAGCGCAAGGAGACTT